>CAZHRR010000083.1:0-6067 GCA_964534955.1 uncultured bacterium | reverse complement strand
GAGACCCCAGTCTGAAATCGAGCCAGACCGCTTGTCTCGTCAATTCCCAGCAGACGATTCATCCTTCCCATATCTACGGTTAGAACAGGCGATGCTCCTCCCAGGACGTTGATATGTCCCACTACACTGGTACCACCTCCGTACGGGATCAAGCGGATATTCTCCTTTGAGGCCAAGGTAATCAGCTCCTGTACATCGGCTGGTTTTTCTGGATAGGCGACTGCATCGGGAAAGACAGAGATGCTCCCGTGGCGAAGGGCAATCCAATCGGGGAAGCTCTGTCCCCTGGCATGAGAAAGCCGATCGGCAGCTTCAATCGTAATCCCGCTACGTTCTCTCAAACGGGAGTCGGGAACGGAATTGAGGATACTTTCATACTTGGTATCGAGAGGAGCAGTCAGCTCACCAAAATACGACTCCAACATAGCATGGGCGGATTCCGGAAGATCATACTGCACCGACTCCTCTCCCCAGCCATTCCAGCGCTTCATCAGTCGTCACTTCCTGCTTCCTGGGCGACTCTCTTCCATATACGGATACTCTCCTTCATAACGCTGGATACGATCTGCTCTACGTCTTCCCCGCTGCCGCTCTCTATAGCACTCTTCAGTTTATCGTAGAAGGTAAGAGACGTCTTCCGTCCTTTTGGATCGGAGAAGTAGCTCAGCGCCAGCTCTACATAGAAGTTGGCAAAGCTGTTGAGCAAGAGCGGATAGACAGGATTGTCTGAGAGAATAGTCAAGGTGTGGTGTAAGTGCCAGTCAAACTCAGCAAACGCTTCCGGAGTGTCTTTCAATGCTAAGCCTTCCTCTAGAATTGAGATTACTTCATCCGGTGATTTATTCGCAGCAGCGGATGCGTAGGCAGGAGCAATTTCTGCCCGAACTTCCAGCAGCCTGGTGACAATGTCCGGGGGTGCGTTCTCGTAATGGCGAATAATTCCGGTAAGCACATTCAGACCTCCGTCACGCCAGATGTCCCTCACCACACTGGGCTTTCCGTGACGAATAGTAATCCAGCCGTCCCGGGCAAGACGCTGAAGAGCCTCCCGGAGAGAGGGGCGGGCTATCCCTAACTGTGACGCCAGTTTGTGCTGGTTGGGCAGTTCATATCCCGGCGGATAGGTACCGTCCAAGATAGAGGAAACGATATAATCTTCAGCGAAGTCTGTTGGTCTCAGAGGTGTTTTTAGGGTCATAAACTTAACTCAGCAATGTGGTGGTAAGAGGTCTGACCTCATCAATAAGCTACATAACCTACCCGTTGGAAACCACTAAAAATCGCAATAATAAGATAGAAGAAACGAAGTTTCTATATACGAGTATAGTGTCTGGAAACAGAGAAGGAATCGTGGAAATACAAAAATCCCATATCGCTAGATTTTAATAAGTGATTTCTTATGATTTGTGTGCCGAACTCTCTTTTACTCAGTTTTGTTTTAACCTGTTTGTAAACGTAAATTGGACAAAAATCCACATGGGAAAAACCGAAAATATTTTACTAAACTTACTATGTATGAAACCATTCAGAATAATCGGGATAAATAAAAGGTAATACTGCAAAAATTGAAGTACCGGATCCTGCCTATCATTTCGCTCGTTTTATCACTCTTACTTTCTTGCAGTAACAACACAAATTCAAGTGAAGATTCTGCACCTCAGGTTTCATCCCAAATGTCAACGGATACAGTGGAAGACATCACTAAGCCAATTGTCTATTTTGGTTTTATCACCCGTTATAACCCCAGAATTATGTATGAAGAGTATCAACCTATTATGGATTATTTGTCTTCAGAAACGCCTTACCACTTTGAGATAAAACTTGGCAAAACATATCAGGATGCTGTGAAATATTTACGAGAGGGTAAAGTTCAGATCGCATCTTTTGGAGCTGTGACGTATGTAGAAGCCCATCACGGATTTAGTGCCTTGCCCATATTAAAACCCTTGAATGAAACCGGGCAACCTTTTTACCGGAGTTTGATTGTTGTCCAGAAAGAAAGCGATGTACAAACCTTAGAAGATCTTCAGGGACGGACTTTTGCTTTTGCATCTGTTCATTCAACTTCCGGGAATCTCTTACCACGATATAATCTAGTAAAAGTGGGTGTTACGATTAATGATTTAGCAAGTTATATAAATCTCAAACATCATGATTCCGTAGCAAAGGCGGTTTTATCCGGTGAATATGACGCCGGTGCGGTAAAAGATATTATTGCATACAAATATCTAGCTAAAGGCTTGCGTATTTTGCATTCCTCGGAGCCAATCCCAAGCGTCCCATTAGTTGTAAGACCTGATTGTGATCAAGAAATGGTCAAAGCTGTAAAGAGTGCGTTGCTAAAAATCGATATCAGTAAAACTGAGTATAAACAACTTACCTCAAAATGGAACAAAGAATTTCGCTATGGATTTGTTGAAACCAGTGATGCGGATTATAGTCTCATCCGTGATATGCTAAATGCAATTCCGGGTTCTTGCGGCAACTCCTGTCATCCGGTCAGAACGTTTTGATTGTGAAACAATTTCTTTATACTCTGGAAGCAAAGTTCATATCTCTTGCTATGGTGATCGTTCTGGTCTCTTCTATGGTAATTATTTACTATGTTTACAATACTGAAAAAAGAAACCATTTTACTGAGGCAGAAAGACAGGCACGCTTACTTTCTGAATCAACTGCTATTTCCTTCATAAATACCCTGCTATATGAAGAAATAGGTTTAGTTGAGGAAGGTGGATTATTGGAAAACCAAATTTCCGACCTGATGAATAACAAGGATACTGAATTAATTGAAATGGTAGTACTAAATCCGAGAGGACACCCCATAGCGGCCAGTGAGTATTCCTGGTATGATACACCTTCAAAAAATCCAGTTGTTCACAATTTAATTCTGACTAAAGAAATTCAAATAGAGCACGAAACCCGTAATAATTTGAGGGTCATCCAAGTTGTAACTCCGCTGCGAATTTATGGAAAACGGTTTGGAACTCTTGTTGCCTATTTTTCTATTGAGAAAGAATACAAACTGTTGGCTGCTTGGAGAAATAAGTTATTATTATTTGCAGTTCTTGGTTTATTTGGCGCGTTAGGTATGGCTTATATCGTAGCTCGAATCTTGGCTACTCCCATTAAACGATTATCACGTGAAATGGTTAAAGTCTCTGATCCATATTATCGGTCAAAGTTAGTTTCTACACGGCATGATGAGATCGGTCTGTTAGAAGAGGGATTTTTAAGCATGATGGATAGGTTGCAGCAGGCAGCCATTGAAGAAGAGAAATCTCAAAAGGCATTAATTCAAACGGAAAAAATGGCGGCACTGGGTACTTTGGCTGCCGGTCTGGCTCATGAGATAAATAATCCCTTAGGTGGTGCAACGAATTGCTTACGAAGGATTGAGTCACAACCGGAAGATATTTCACAGACAAAAAAATATATACTCCTTATGAAAAATGCACTATCACGGATTGAGAATCTAGTTGGAGGACTACTACAGTTATCCCGGGGAAAAGATACCATACTTCAACAGGTTGATGTCAATTCAGTTATTACCCAAGCAGTTGAATTTCTTGAATACAAACTAAGAAAAAAGAATATCCTGTTTAATCAAAAACTGTCACCAGCATTACCATTAATCTTCGGTGACAAGGAGCACTTAGACCAAGTATTTATAAATCTGATCTTAAATGCTGTTGACGCACTACCGGAGGGAGGCGAATTATCAATTCTAACAAGCTTTTCAAACCAAGTAGTAACCGCGACAATCAAAGACAATGGGATCGGGATACCTCAATCCGAACTTCATAAAATATTTGATCCTTTTTATACTACTAAAGATGTAGGTCAAGGAACAGGATTGGGACTGACCGTCTGTAAAAATATTATTGAAAGCCATGATGGAACAATTGAAGTGGAAAGTGAGGTTGGAAAAGGGACTGAAATCACCCTGAATTTTCCAGCCATGAAGGAATCCTCAGAAAGACAAACCAAAGTCAGTTGTGCAATTCTTGCTGGAGGAAAATCCTCAAGAATGGGAACGAATAAAGCACTAGTAAAACTTAATAAACAAACCTTGATCGAACGGGTGGTAGAAAAGGTAGATGATAGTGTTACAAAACCAATAATAATAACAAACACACCGGAAGATTTTACATTTATGAAACTTCCTTCTTTCCCGGATGTGATAAAGAACATAGGACCTCTGGGTGGAATTTATACGGCGCTAAAACATTGTAACACTACTCATTGCCTAATAATTGCCTGTGATTTACCCTTCCTTACTACAGAACTATTTAGGTTATTGTTTGATCAAGGATTAACCTATGATGTATTAGCAATTGATGCTGGAAATGGTGTTGAGCCACTATGTGCAGTCTATAGCATGAATTGCCTTCCGAAGATTAAAAAACAACTTGATAGAGGGAACTTTAGAGTAACTGATTTTTTCTCAAGTGTTAAAACAACAATAATTAATTTGAACCGTGAAAAACAGATTTATCACCCAAACATGTTTTTTAATATCAATACACCAGAAGATTTAAAAGAGGCAGAAGAGATGAATGATGAGAAAAGGATAAGAAGATGAAGATTCTCGTCGTAGATGATGAAGAAATTCAACGCGTAACCATCCAGGATGATCTGCAGGACGCAGGATATGAGGTTACTGCATTGGAAGCCCCACTTCTCGCCTTGGAACTATTACAAAAAGAGAAATTTGATATTGTCTTGTCAGACCTAAAAATGCCCAAGATGGATGGAATACAATTTCTTAAAGAGATAAAGAAAATCGATGAAAATATTGAAGTCTTGATTATGACTGCCTATGCCACTGTTAAGACAGCTGTAGACGCTATTAGGTGCGGCGCTTACGATTATCTAACTAAACCTTTTGAATTAGATGAGTTACTACAAATCCTCTCACATCTTGAAAAGCTGAAGAAGTTAACTACAGAGAATATTCTGCTCCGCAGGCAGCTGCTGGAACGCCATAGCTTTGGAAGTATTATTGGAAAGAGTGAGGCGATGCAAAAAGTATTTGAACAAGTAGAGGTTGTGTCTCCAACTGATACAACCGTTCTCATTACCGGTGAGACAGGTACTGGAAAAGAGGTTGTTGCTGAAACAATCCATTACAACAGTCACAGATCGAATGGGCCTTTAATTAAAGTAAATTGTGCGATTCTTTCACGGGAAATCCTGGAAAGTGAGCTGTTCGGACATACAAAGGGAGCCTTTACCGGAGCACACAATGAAAAAAAAGGACGCTTTGAGTTGGCCAAGAATGGTACAATTTTTCTCGATGATGTGGATGACATTCCCCAGGATCTCCAAGTAAACCTGTTACGTGTGTTACAGGAAAAAGAAATTGAAAGAGTTGGTGGAACAAAAACTATCCCGATAGATGTTCGGGTAATCGCGTCAACTAAAAATGATCTATACACTCTATCGCAGGAAGGCGGATTCAGATCCGACCTGTATTACAGGCTTAATGTTTTTCCAATTAATTTACCACCATTGAAGGATCGGAAAGAAGATATTCCATTGCTTTTAGAACACTTCCTGAAATCTGCGAATCCTGATTTGATACAAGAGGTTGATGAAAAAGCGATTCCAATTCTGCTGGACTATCCTTGGGAGGGAAATGTACGGGAATTAAAAAATCTGGCAGAAAGATTATCAGTGAATTGTAAATGTAACCCAATAGTCCCGGATTGTTTACCTGTTGAAATGATTGAAAGACATCAGCGATATTATTTCACTTCTATAAAGCAGAAAAGTGGAATATCATTACCTGAGACAGTTGAGAGATTTGAAAAGCGACTGATAGATTAAGCATTAGCTAGCTCCAAGGGGAATAAAGAAAAAGCTGCTAAAATCCTTGGCATCCCGGTATCAACATTGAAGAGTAAATTAATAAAGTATAATCCTCGCAAATAACAATTCAAAAGTTGTTCATGTTGTAAATTCAAATCGTCGAAAAGTCGACGATTATCGGTGATATTTCATCGATATACCTCCTTATCTTTCGTTTTCTACTTTCTCCCTTTTATTATACTATAGTCGGTAA
>CAZHRR010000082.1:0-10444 GCA_964534955.1 uncultured bacterium | reverse complement strand
AATCCCGGGGACACCCCATTCATTCATCATCCTCCAGGGACTCATACCTGTTCCTCCGCCAGCAGCATCAACTGTGAGAAGATCTAGTTTGTATTTTGAAGCAAACATAATTGCTCTAGCCAAATCTGCTGGGCGATATGCACCAGTTTTTAGGGAAATATATTTAGCGCCTACCTTACGAAGTTTCTCAACTCTTTTTGCGAAAGATTCTTCTGAGACCATTCCTATTCGCGAATGTCGCTCAAATTCTTTGAACGCTCCTCGTTCGAACGCTTTGATGACATTTGGATCAGTTGGGTTTGGCAACACCACATAACCACGTTTATACAACATTTGGGCTTTCTTCAGGTTTTTTATTTTTACTTCACCTCCGATGTCCTTTGCTCCCTGACCCCACTTGAGTTCAATAAATTCTACACCAAGCTTATTGATAGCGTATTCATGTACTCCTAAACGAGTATCTTCTACATTAGCCTGGACTATAATAACTCCATAACCATCGCGCTGGTAGTCTTTATAAAGTTTAATACGACGTTTAAGATCAACAGTATCTATAATCTTGCCGTTCTTAATTACTGCTTCTGGGTCCATACCGACAACATTTTCACCAATTGTCAGACCAGTACCCGCCAGCGCTGAACCAATAGCCAATCCCTCCCAGTTATTCTTGGCGATGTCTGTTGACCCGATGCCAGGAATGATCCATGGGTAGCGGAACTTTATTCCTTTATCATGCCCGAGAGAAACCTCAAGATTGACTGCTGGAAAGACGGCCTTATCGCTATCCGCTTCTATTCCGTGGGCGCCCACAGTAGTACCCATGATGTTGAAATGCGAGTAGTCCAATGGATATGTTTTTTCGGACGCGGTGGTAATAACTCCAAACGGTTGTGGATAGATAACCTCATGACCCCGGTAAGCAGATTTACCTATCTCACACATGCCGATACAGCCATCCACACAGGTTACACACATACCTGAAAGGGGTGATAAGGATCCATCAGTTCTATTCTTTGTCAAGGTTGCAGCTGAGGCATTTATACTCGAAAGTGTTTTTCTCATTTTATTTATCTCCTTTGTTATCGTAAATCATTCTCCATTTCTAGTGCGATATGGGTTCTCACATAACACTTCATACTATCAAATTACTATTATTCCTCCATCTTGCCAGCTTTAATAGGATCAACTACCAAAGACACCCTTTTCCAACTCCATATATGCACCGCTTATCTGACAGGCAGGGCAGACATACATACACCCGCCGCAAAAACGACAAACATCTGATTTTATGTCGAACGGTGTACCGATGCTCCTTTCTTCACCACGACCACGGAAGCCAATAGCCTTTGCCATCATTTGCTCTTCACATATGCGAACACACAATCCACAAAGGATACAATCTTCATATTCCTGCTTGAAACGATGCTGATTAACATTGTATTCTAAGGCTAAATCTTGGATGACCATTGACTGGGGGCACGAGGCTAACAAAAGCTCCAGAATCATTCTCCTTACCCTGATAACACGAGAAGAGTTGGTTTTGACTTTTAGCCCCTCCATAGCTGGGTAGGTGCATGATGAAACCAGCTTAGCCATCGATTCTTCACCAATCTGTACGACACACAGGCGACATGCACCGTACGATGAAAGACCGTCCATATAACACAACGTAGGTATGGTAAAACCCAACAATGTGGCAGCTTCCAGTAGTGTGGTTCCCTCCTCGACTGAAATGTTCAGTTCATCGATTGTAATGTTAATCATAGCATGTTTCCTCATTGCTCTTGGAAGGCGTTACCTAACATCAACTGCATTAAAATTACAGACACTCCTACATGCACCACACTTAACGCACTTAGTGGGGTCAATGATGTGGAGTTTCTTCTTTTCTCCAGTAATCGCATTCTCCGGACACGACCGCAAACAGCGCAGACAGCCGGTGCAATCGTCGTTAATGGAATAAGTAATTAGTTCTTTACATACACCAGCAGGACACCTGTTATTTATAATGTGTTCAATATATTCATCATGGAAATATTTTAAAGTGGAAAGTACAGGATTGGGGGCAGTCTGTCCAAGGCCGCACATGGTAGTATCTTTCACCACAAGGGCTAACTCCTCGAGAAGCTCCAGTTGCTCCATTATTCCTTCACCATTAGAGATGTCCTCAAGAATCTCATACATCCTTTGGGTACCTTTCCGGCATGTGAAACATTTGCCGCATGACTCATCCTTCAGGAATCCCATGAAGTACTTGGCAACATCGACCATACAGGTATTTTCATCCATAACAATCATACCACCAGATCCCATGATTGAACCGGCTTTAGCAAGACTCTCATAATCAATGGTAATATCGAACATACTGGCTGGGATACATCCACCTGACGGACCCCCTGTCTGAACAGCCTTGATCTTTGCGTCTTCAACAGGACCACCGCCAATATCGTATATAACCTCCCTGATTTTGATGCCCAACGGCACTTCAACAAGCCCGGTGTTTCTGATTTTTCCCACCAGGGAAAATATCTTTGTTCCTGTATTGCCGGGCACTCCCACCTTGGCGTACTCTTTACCCCCACAATTAATAATTACCGGAATGTTCGCTAGTGTCTCCACGTTATTAATGCAAGTAGGATGCCCCCACATACCCTTTTCTATAGGATAGGGGGGACGTTGTTTGGGCTCACCCCTGATACCTTCTATTGATCTAATTAGAGCGGTTTCCTCGCCACATACAAAAGCTCCTGCACCGCGGACTATCTCAATGTCAAAATCAACACCCACGCTCAGGATGTTCTTCCCTAAAATGCCAAGGTCTCGTACCTGTCTTAGAGCGATAAGTGTGTGCTTAATTGCTAACGGGTATTCGCTACGGACATATATGAATCCCTTAGAAGCACCTATAGCTATACAAGCAATCAGCATACCTTCTATGATAGAATGGGGATTTCCTTCTAGTACGCTGCGATCCATAAAAGCACCAGGGTCGCCTTCATCAGCATTGCAAATAATATATTTTTGTTCGTTATTATTACCAGAATTTCTTGCCAATTCCCATTTCTTACCGGTTGGAAAACCTGCACCGCCTCGCCCCCTAATACCAGATTCTTTAACTTCATTTATGATCGACTCTGGATCTCCATTTGACAAAGCTTTTACAAGAGATGCGTATCCACCCTGCTTGATATAATCCAGAATTCTTATTGGATCTATTCTCTGGTTACTACCCAAAATGGTGCGCTTTTGTTTATTGAAAAACGGAATATCGCTTTGACAATGATAGCACTTCAAACTTTGTGATTCTTTGTAAATCAATTCTTCAACTATACCACCATCCAGTGCAGCTTCAATCAGCGTTGGGACATCATTCATCTTAAGCTTGGGGTAGAAATGAAAACCTGGCTCTACCATAATAAATGGGTCCATCTCACAGAATCCATGGCAGCCAGTAATTCTGAGTCCGATTTGCTTTTGCAATCTCCTTTCAATAATGTATCGTTTGATTATTCTGATGATATCGTTGGAACCGCTAGCCTGTCCGCCCGTTCCAGCGCATACAACTAATGTAAGCTTGTTATTCTGAGCTTCATTTTCGCTCAGAATGCGATCACGAAAATCGACGAATTCATCTAGAGATGAGAGTTTCTTCATATATCAATCTCTATACATATAAATACACGATCAACTTTTAGTCAACTTTAGTAACACCCAAGTCCAGTATGTGACCTTTACAACCGCTGCGAGAACATATTTGTATGACGCCTCCACCACGAACGATCATGGGCACCATTGATGCTCCACAATCACCACAGTTTAGACCACCGAGAAGTTCTGCGTGGCAATGAGGACAAAAGATATGAACAATAATGTCTTCAGGAATTTCGTATTCTGATGAAACATTGTAGCTTCCGTACAAGCTGGACAATGCAAGCCATCCGTGCTTGTTCTTGAAAGAGATGGTTACTCTTATCGATGGATATCCATCGATAAGATGGCGTTGATCCATAAGGCTGTGGTTGCATCGGAAGCAACTAACTTCCACGGGAAATATTCGTTTATCTACTTTTATCTCGACATTGTTAAGACCTTCGCGAGTTTTTCTGAGTATTCGTGTAACCCTTGTTGTATTGACACTTGAAAAGTAGTGGCCATCCACAACGACAATCGGGCCAAGGGCGCAGGCACCTAGACAGTTTACTGTCTTTAGTGTAAATTCTTTATCCTGGGTTGTTTCATTCGTTCTGATCCTTAGCTGCCTCTCTAACTCTTGAACAACGAGGGGTGCGCCATGGACATGGCAGGCAGTACCCAGACAGGATAAGACGACGTGTTTTCCCCTCGGTTCCAGGTAAAATGATTTGTAGAAAGTTGCAACTCCGTAAATATCAGTTAGTGAGCAACCCATTTTTTCCCCGATAGTATGTAGTGCATCTTGAGGGAGGTAGCCAAAACTAGCTTGGATTTCTTCTAGGATTGATATGAGTGCACTACGCTTATTATTATGTTTCTCAAGAATCCTGACAGTTTCCTGTAAATCCATATTATACTATCCCTTTAAAAGTTGTTTTCTGTATTAAGTGGGCTATTGGTATCTTATTCATATTCATCACAGTGGCATGTACCTGCTTCAGGTCTCTATTAATAAAAGCTTCGCAATTTTCGAAATCCCAACGGTGGTTATTGAACGTATTAAGGCTTCAATAGAATTACCTTTTATCGTGAAACACCTTTTTGGTATTTCAAATTCCCATCTCAATATAATTGCGGGCAATTTTTTCTATTGCCAACACGTAAGCTGCAGTCCTATAGTCCAAGAGTTTTTCCCCACGATACATTTTCTCCAAGATCTCTTGAAATGCCTGTCGCATTGTATCATCAAGCCCGGATCGCACAAGATCTAATTCAGCTGCCCCACTTGAATCAGTAAATGCATTTTTCATATCATCATCAATTGTGACATTTAAAACAGATTCAAGTAGATTAATTATTTTTTCCCCTTTAAGCTCATCAAACCGGCGTTCCAACCGTCCAAAACGAATATGTGAAAGATTTTTTATCCATTCAAAATATGAGACTGTGACTCCTCCGGCATTGACATATACATCCGGTAATATTACAGTACCTTTTTCTTTTAATATTTCATCAGCGTTATAAGTAATAGGGCCATTTGCTGCTTCGACAACAAGGGGAGCTCTAATCCTATCAGCATTATTTGAAGTAATTTGAGATTCAGTTGCTGCAGGTATCAGGATATCACATTCTAATTCGAGGGCATTTCTTCCATCCTTTATGAAGGTGGCATCTGGAAAACCCTCCAATTTTTGATTTGTTTGAAAGTATTCAACGACATTTTCAATGCTTAATCCCTGTTCATTATAAACAGCACCGTCCTTTTCAATAATTGAGATGATCTTTCCCCCATCTTCTTTTGCTAGAAATTTCGTAGTATGATATCCAACATTCCCAAATCCCTGGACAATAATTTTTTTACTCTCAATATTTCCCGATAAACCGGATTTTTTTACTTCTTCTGGATGTCTAAAAAATTCACGCAAAATATATTGTATCCCTCTACCTACTGCCTCTGTACGGCCATTAATTCCTCCTTGAGATACGGGCTTTCCAGTTACCGCTGCAATATGATTAATATCTGTTGAAAATAATTGACGGTAGACATCAGCAATCCAAGCCATTTCTCTTTCACCCGTCCCTAAATCTGGTGCTGGCACATTCCTGCTCGGGCTGATAAATCCTCGTTTCGCTAACTCCAAAGCGAATCGGCGTGTTATCTTTTCTATATGTTCACTAGAATATTTTTGAGGATCAATAATTAGGCCTCCTTTCGCTCCACCGAATGGAACATCCACTATCGCACATTTGTATGTCATTAATGCAGCCAGTGCTTCTACTTCCTGTTCATTAACATTCAGAGCATATCGGATACCTCCTTTTGCTGGTAGACGATGTTCACTATGGGTTGCACGCCACCCAGTAAAAACCTCTATTCTTCCATCTATTTGAACAGGAAACTGAATCCTATATATGGACTTACAAGCTTTAATCTGATTACTGAGTCCTTGAGGTAGGTTCATTTCTCTGACCGCTCTATCAAACATAAATTCAACGCTTTCTAAAAATCTGTAATCACCATACTTAGAATTAGTCATGCTTATTATTAATCCTCCATTTTGAAATTGAGCTTGTGTTACTGCACTAGCACAAATAGTCAATCTTCATTATAGAATCTGTCTGCCAACAATATTGTTCATTTGGTACATTCTCATAAACTGGCCTGTATCCAATGTGAATTCATTGTCTTCTAAGTTGAACTAGATATCCTATTCATATTCTTCACAATGCCAAATACCGCCTTTTAGTTTTCGATTCATACATGTTTCACGATTTTCGCAGTCCCAGCACAAGCCTTCTGTATACATTGAGCCTTTATTGTTGGGCTCCAATCCTTCCGTCGCGTCAGATGTAATTGACACCTCTGTATTTATTTCAATAATTGCAGGTGGTGGGACGTAGTCATCAAATAGTTCACAGTATGTCACAGGTTGCTTTCGATGCTTAAATATGATACAAGTCGAAAGATTATTACACGTTGAACAAATACCTTGAAATATACTTGGCATTATCTTTTCTCCTTTGGAATGACATTATCAAAAAAACTAATTGCGTTGAGCGCCTTTGATTTCGGAAATTCTTCCTACAATTGAATACGCAACTATTGTGCCAATAATTATCGCTCAGAATTAAAAAGAACTCCAGAGATTATCCTAAAAGTTAAGTCAAGTACAATCAATCAAATACAGTGGAGATAATTTAAAATTAAAAAATGGAATTTAGGTAATAATGTATATATCATACCTAAAACCATTGGGAGGTTTTGAACCACTGGGGGTAATTCCCCCAGTAGGTAAACAATTAGAGAGAGAGTAGCTCTTGCTTCTTCAGTTTTTCCCGAAGAGTCTTACGGTTTATCCCAAGAACCTGCGCGGCCTTTGTCTTATTGCCATTCATACTTGCCAGGACATTACGAATATATTCAGCTTCCACCTCAGCTAAAGTCCGATCAAATCCTATGCTACTCAACGCTGAGAAACGCATCAACGAGGGTAAATCGTAAATTTCTATGAAGTCATCATCGGTCATTACTACGAGTCGCTGAATTACGTTCTCCAATTCCCTAACATTTCCTGGCCAATTGTAGCTTTTTAAAACTTGTAAAGCCTTTTCAGAAAATTTAGGAATCGGCTTGTTATGTTCCCCCGCAAATTGGGATGCGAAGTGATGAATAAATAAAAGGATATCATCCCCTCTTTTACGCAAGGGTGGAATGGTTATATCGATAACATTAAGACGAAAGAATAGATCTTCGCGGAAAACCCCCTTAGTTACCAAACTATGGAGATCTTTATTTGTTGCCGCTAAAATCCTCACATCCACTTTGTGTGTTTTATTAGCGCCAACCATACAGAATTCTTTATCTTGAAGTACACGAAGAAGTTTTACCTGCATGGATGGGCTGGTTTCACTTATTTCATCGAGAAAGATAGTACCACCATCAGCGGTTTGAAAAAAACCTGCTCGGGATGTAGTAGCTCCTGTGAACGCACCTTTTACATACCCAAATAGTTCGCTCTCAATCAAATTCTCCGGAATACCTCCACAGTTTATTGCAATAAATGGAGCCGAAGCTCGTGGACTGTTGTAGTGTATTTCTCTAGCTACGAGTTCTTTACCAGTGCCACTTTCACCTGACAAGAGTACTGTAGCGGAAGTTGATGCGGCTTTTGTTATGGAATCAAGAACTCTTGATATAGCTTTAGATTCACCAATAATATCATGAGTGGCAAAGGTTTTCTTATGTGCTTGTACCTGCACTATTCTTTGCTCATGCAATTTGTTAAGTACACGAGTAACTGCAGATAAGAGTTCTTCATCGGTAAAAGGTTTTGGTAGATACTCCTCAGCTCCGGTTTTCATTGCGCTTACCGCTCCTTTAACTGTGGAATAACCCGTAATCATCATGACTTCTGTGTTTTTGAAGTTTTCCCGGATATGTCTGATTAGATCGAGACCGCTAACTTTTGGCATTTTTAGATCAGTTATAACTAAGTCAATCATTGTGGTCTCCAAAATTTCGATTGCTTCTGGAACTCTTGGAGCAGTGAAAACCTTATACCCCTCAGATGTGAGATTTCTTTGAAGTACTTCTAGAGTATCTGGAGCATCATCCACTACTAAAATACATTCTTTCTTATTTGAAGATACCATCTAATAAATCCTCCTCCACTTTTTAAGTCTACTTCACAGGAAATCGAATCTCGAAACGCGTCCCGTAGTTGATTCTACTTTCAACTTTTATAGAACCCTTATGCGAAGTTACAATTCCATGTACCACTGCCAAACCCAGACCTGTACCTTCGTTCACATCTTTAGTTGTAAAAAATGGGATGAATATTTTGTTGATGATATCCTTACTTATACCAACGCCTGTATCCTCGACAATAAAAGAAACATAGTTATTACTACATAATGTCTGTATTGTCAACTTACCACCATTCGGCATTGCTTGAATAGAATTAACCACCAGATTAACTAGAATTTGATTCAACTGCACTTGGTCCCCAGTGATTTCTGAAATGTTAGGCGAAAGCAAACGAATCAGTTCGATTCCTGCCTTAGCACAACGAGACTCAAGAAAAGACAGTCCATCATTGACTACTTGATTTAGATTGACCGTACCTCTTTTTGGTGGTATTTGCCGAGCAAATATCAATAGCTTTCTTATTACTTCTCTTGCATGTAGAGAAGCATCCACTATTTTGTTTAAGTCCCGGCTTAGTTGCTCAGGAATTTTAGGTAATTTCATTGAAAGTTGAGCGAATCCAAGGATACTACCAATAGGTTCATTTAGTTCATGTGCAACACCAGCCGCAAGCTGTCCTATGGTCGCCAATCGGTCAGCGTGTCTGAGCTGCTCCTGTAGCTTTGATCTGTCTTCTTCAGCCTCCTTCTGCTCGACGATTAGTGCCACTTGTTTAGCAATAGTGTTGATCAAGTTCCTCTCTTCTTCAAGGAATGGTCCCTCATCAAGTTCTGGCTGCATTTCCCTATAGATCACTTCTACAACACCACGTCGATAACCATTCACAACAATATCCGAAGTTTGTTTCTGTTTATTCTCTTGATATCCAGGAGTTGAATAATTCTGCCCATCTAGAATAATCCTACCAGAAGTAATATTTGGATATTGCCATGCAAGTGGAAGAAGATCTACGATGAGCTGTAAAATTTCTCTAACTGATCTATTCTTCTGTTCATCTACTTGAGCAATATTGTACAAGCATGTCAGCTCTTTGACTCGTTCACGCAGTGCCGCTTGCGTACTCTGATTGACAAGAGAAATTCCAAGAGTTTCAACGAAGCCCTCGTAAAGATGAATATCATCTTCAGTGAAGTAGTAATAGTGACTGCTCGTCAATTGTAAAATTCCTATGCTATCATCACCAATAACAAGTGGAAAGAGAGCTAACGACTTTGAACTTCCATTTATGCTATTGTTGTATTGATCTCTCTTTTTGTTAGATCCTAGTATGAGGTCTATAGGCTTTTCGGTGTTGCCTACCCAAAAAGTACCATTTGTTGTGAAAATAGGTAAAGATGGGTCAAAACGCCTGCGGATTACATCCACCCGTAGGCGATCCATTATTGAATTCTCCTGTAGGTTGGGAACTACTATTCCATCCTCTTTTTCTGTGGATGGAATAACATTATATTCGAAAGAATCTTCTGTCTGTTGAGTAACTCTGCAATGAGAATATTTCTTATTTTCTCTAAACCATAACTCTATAACATCACACCCAGAGAAGTTCAATAGAATCTTTGATATTTCCCTAAGAAAGTCAATCCTTGGAATACCTCGGTTTGAAAGTTCTAATATGTTATGTGACATGTCGAGATAATCTTTGGCTGATTTATAGTCAGAGTCTCGTGGGTGGACGTTGTTTGATCGAACCGTATTCATTTTCAGATTAGATTTATCATATACAAGAGGTGCTTAGTCAAGCTATTTATCAATCCTCATTTAAATTACTACTGTTTAACATACGTCGTCAAATACTTTCGGACATTCTTTGAGTGAAGTTATAAGAGACTATGAATGAGTTACAAGGTTCATTTCTCTTCTATTGAGTCGTTACCACTAAGTGTTTCTTCCTCTATGCACTTTCAAATGGATACTTCTTTCACCTTCAGCATCGAAACTCATCTCTATAAAATAAGGCCTAAGAACGTTTTGAAAAAAAAGACATTTCCCCCTTAGTTCAAACCTGTGTACTCAGAAACAGGAGATAAAGAGGATTCTGAACATTACCCACTAGTGTCCTGTCAACCTTCAAGTGTCGGATATAGCCGGGACAGCTTTATCCGG
>CAZHRR010000081.1:0-10571 GCA_964534955.1 uncultured bacterium | reverse complement strand
GAATATTTAAAAAAGAATTTCATTCAATTTATTTTGCTAATCAGAATCATATTTCGACTTCTCTAATCTTATTAATTCATTCACTTTTAATTTGCCAACTGGCGAACTAAGTCGGAGAGTAACTACAGACAAACGAAAAATTGAGCATGCTGTGCGTGGCCTGCCAATCCGAAAGATTTCGAACCAGAGAAAATGCAAAAAGATACCATTCACTCTTTTTTCCACCAGTCTTGTTAAATCTATTATCTTTGTTATTCTGCTAAAACACCAATTATTACGTCTGAAAAATGTCTAAAACATGTCCATTAAGTCCGATAAATGTCTGTTATGCCAATTCATATTTCCGGCCTTTCTTCTCAAAGTGTACAATTACTGGCTTTTCAACGGCCAATTCTCCCAATTAGCAGCCAATTATTCTCCACCAAATTACCTTGATCAACGCAATTCTGACGCATTGGCTTCTATTCAATTAGACACTTTGTGTTCTGTTTCTGCATCAACCCTTTTCCGATATCCGACATTGCACAATTTATAATGAGTTACTTTCTTTCATTAGGCAATCATTAGTCAATTGATATGCAATTCCTCACCGTTTAGAGGTGTTCATAATTTTAATCACCGAATTGTCAGGTTCATGTCATGTTTGTGAGGTTTGTGTCATATCTATCGAGAGTTTCTTCGTTTTTGCATCATTTATGCATCATTTATGCCACTTTTATGAACCATTCAGAATATAATGCACCACCCGTTTACCACTACCGGTCATTGTTAAAACTCCTTTTTCCACTAGTTTTGTTAATCCCGTGTCGCTGTCATTCTGCTGATACACCAATTGTTATGTCTGATAAATGTACGTTATACCAATTCCTATTTTCGTCCTTTCTTCTCAAAGTGTGCAATTACTTTAAGCGGCCAATTACTCTTACAGCTAATTACCTTATCAGCGCAATTCTGATGCAATAATGACGCAATTGACGCAATTATGACGCAATTATTTTAAAACATAATAGACACCTGCTCCCCTTGTTCCAAATCTCTGCAAAATATCTTTTTCCTCAAGAAAAATAAGGTCTCGTGTAGCCGTTTCTCTTGATACTTCAAATAATCCTTGAATTTCTTTATTGGTGATTCTCCCATTATCTTTCACGTACATAACAGCCTTAATCTGCCTATCATTCAACCCAAGTTTTTTTAGATTCTCTTCATTCCATTTATCCTTATAAAAAATCACCGTCATCACACCGTTTTCTTCCATAAAATCCGGTTCCGGCAACCCTTGTTCTACACAATTTTCCAATATCTTTATTGTCCCATGCCCCCACGATTCAATGAATCCGGCTGAGTAAAAGACTTCAGCAAGCAATGTGTTCCGTGGTCTGGATAGATGATTAGTCTTTAATTTTTCTACAGGAACTTCAGGCGGGAGTTTACCTTCATTCATAATCACTAACTTATCAGGATAAACTCGAATCTGAATCTGGGAAGTTCCTGAATAATCTCTGTGAATCAAGGCATTGATTATAGCTTCCCGTAAGGCTTCATCAGGGTATTCAAGAATATCGCGACGATGAATGCCTTCATATTTTATATTACTGACAAGATATTTTGTCCGCAGGATTTCCAGTGTGCTTTCCAGTTGAGTAAATAGATTTCCTTTGACAATGTCTGTAGTTTGAATCTCAGTATCTGACAGGAATTTGCCAATCCTGATTACTGACTGCCGAAAATATTTCTGGGGATCTTTAGCGAAGAGGAGAACTGCCGCTCTTTTCATATTTTTGTCATCAGTCAGACTCAATTTTTGGAGAAGTATAGTACTGTCCGATTATCCAAAAATTGAGGGAATTCTATCAACAGCATACTTTTTAAATTTTTCTATGGAATTATTATCTACCTCAGTTATGTCAACCCTTTCTTCAGTAATATCATCCCATCTGCTGCTTGATTTTCTCATCAGGAAATCTGCCAGCTCTTTCCCTTGTAGTTCCTGTGAAGTGCTACCGCTTCGTATGTAGTACTTGCCATTATAGGAAATTGGTACAGATGACGTTGTAATTTTGACCTCGATGACATCTTTACTCAGCTGTTCAACCAATGGAATTATTCCAAGTTTGTTCCTGACAGTATTTGGTATATCCTCAAGCAGTTTTTTTGCATTTTTTAATCCGGCAGGTTTTCCTCTGTCATCTAATCCAATAAAAAAGACACCACCGTCACTGTTATCAAACGCAGAAACAGCTTTTAGACAATTATTCCTCCAAGTCCGTTTATACTCTACAGTTTGAGATTCCTTTTTATTCACACATCTGCCCCTGTCCAATAAAAATGATCAACTTCTTCAATGGCAACTTTCTCAAGCACAGCTTCAGAATCTTAATGATTTGACTCCTGAAAACCGGGGTGGTGCTTAAACACATAAACGGTGCAGCCAAAGAAAAGAGAATATAATTGAAGTTGTAGGGAGAGTATTTCTGATATTCACAGGGACTCTCTAGAACCTTTTAGATCATTTATCAAGGAGATCAGTATAGAGAGGAAATCCTAAGCACAGTTCATCTACCTTGCGTTTTACTTGCGCTATCAGTTCCTCATCCTCATGGGAGGAGATAACTCCATCAATCATGCCAGCAATTCCCTTCATTTCGTCGATACCCATACCGCGAGTCGTCACAGCTGGAGTCCCTACACGGATACCACTGGTAACAAGAGGACTCCGCTCATCGAAAGGCACCATGTTTTTATTCACAGTAATGCCTGCTTTCTCGAGCGCTTTTTCAGCAGCTTTTCCGGAAATTCCCCGTTTAGTCAGATCGACCAAAATCACATGAGTATCTGTTCCACCGCTCACCAAGTCATAGTCGAGTTCAATGAGAGCATTAGCCAAAGCTTTGGCATTGTCCACAATCTTCTGACAATATTCCTTGAATTCCGGCTGAAGCGCTTCGCCAAAGGCAACAGCCTTAGCGGTGATAACATGCATGAGCGGGCCGCCCTGGATACCTGGCATAACGGTGGAATCGAGCAATTCAGAAACCATTTTCGTTCGTCCAGACTTCGGTGCTACTACTCCCCAACGATTTTCCCAATCCTTTCCCATCAGGATTAAACCTCCGCGAGGTCCCCTGAGTGTTTTATGAGTTGTAGACGTAACTACATCGCAATGTTCCATAGGAGTAGGATGAATACCTGCTGCAATCAACCCAGCAGGATGTGCGATATCACTCATGAGGTAGGCATCTACTTCGTCAGCGACTTCGTGGAACTGTTCGAATTCGATAAAACGGGGGTAGGCACTTCCTCCACAGACAATGAGCTTAGGCTTCGATTCCCTGGCGAGCTTCATCACTTCATCGAAATTGACGCGACCAGTCTCCTTTTCCACTTGATATGAAACGATATTGAAAAGCTTTCCGGAAAAGTTTACGGGAGAACCGTGAGTGAGATGTCCTCCGTGAGCAAGGTCGAGTCCCATGAGGGTATCTCCCGGCTGCAAAAATGTAAAGTAAACGGCCATGTTGGCTTGTGAACCAGAGTGGGGCTGAACATTGGCATAATCACATCCGAAAAGCTCTTTGGCCCTGTCGAGGGCGAGATCTTCTGCAACATCCACCCAATCACAGCCTCCGTAGTATCGCCGCCCTGGATACCCCTCTGCATATTTGTTCGTCATGACGCCCCCAGCTGCTTCAAGCACAGCGTTGCTTACGAAGTTCTCGGAGGCGATCAGCTCCAGTACTTCTCCTTGCCGGAGTGTCTCATTTTGAATTGAGGTATAGACGTCTGGGTCTGCGTCGCGAAGGGATTTTTCTCTTGTTGATAAATCAGTCATAACAGGTCTTCACAGTTTTGTTTCCTCCTGCTAAGCCTCAGGAGTAAGGTACTATTTCAAGGCGGGATCTTTTGCCAGCTTTTCTTTGACCCACTTGTAGCATTCACCCGAGGGCCGCAAAGGGGCACTTTGATCTTCCATTAGGAACCAGTCTTCAAAAGTGAAGAGTAAATCATCGGCATTTTCTGACAAATACTCAGAGTCTCGCCTGAACTTTCGGTAACCCATCTCTATACTCTTTCTAAAGTAATACTGCGCCAGACTGGCCACTATTTTATCATCCATATTCGGATAGTCACCACGGCACTCCTGTGATGCCTGGAAGTAAACATTTCCCTTATGGCCATAGGGTTCTCCATTTTCAGGAGCAATTTCTATTGCTTTTTCAACCCAGGTCAGTGCTGTCTCAAAATCGGGAATATCAATATTGATAGAAACTATTTCAATAGCAGTTCGGAAATCGCCGGGGTCCTCGTCATAAAGACGAACATATGCGTCAGATGCTTCAGAGAGCTGGCCACTTTGAACATAAGCTTGTGCTAATTTCTTAAAGATCAATTTCTTTGATACAGCTCCATCCTTAGTCCAACGGCGAGAGAGATCCTCCAGAATACCTATGGCTTCTTCAAATCTATCTGCTCGTATAAGATGTTCAGCGTAATCAATACCATAAGAGACATTGTTTGGATTTTTTTCAAATCGATCCTTGTAAATATCAATCGGATCGAGGCCCAATTTCTCATAAGCCATGGCCATATCGCCTTCTGCACTTTTGTTTGTGGGCTCTAATTCCAATATCTTATTGAGAATTTCAATCTGCTCTTCGTATCGTTCCAGTTCTCCGTAAACTCGCGCCAGTTCCTTCATTGTTTCACTGTTTTCCGGCTCTAGTTCCAGGATATCCAGGTAAGCATATGCTTCATCTTCAAGTTTTCCCTGCCTTTTGTAGGAATACGCAAGACGATTATGTAGATTCACATTGTCTGGCAAATGTTTTAACCCTTGAATTAACACGTATTCAGAGCTATCAAAATGTGCCTGACGTTCGTGGGCAATAGCCCAGAACTGATACACTTCTTCCTCGTTACCTCGGTCACACCCTTCATCAGTCAACGTCCTGTAAACCCGTACAGTAGATATCCAGTCTTTATTCTTGTAATATTCTGCCGCACTGCTCAGGAGTTGATCACATCTTTGATCATCCTTTTCTTCAATCCATTCTTCATCATCCGGGAACTCCTCCTCCGCTTCTGGAGGAACACAGGCAGACCATATCATAAATATCATTCCAAGTCCGAGAAATAGGAAAAGGGTTATTCTATTTTTCTTCATTCTTAGTTTATGTCTCCGTTTTTTATCTCCGTTTCCGACTGGCCAGCCACACGTCACCGAGTGTCAAACCTATTGTCACTTGATTAATTATTTCAGGTTCCATAGAGAGAAAACCTGACCTCTCCACATATTGATAGCCTATATCAATCTGATTTTTAGCTACTCCAAACGGGATTCCGATTCCTAGAGCTATACCACGCTCAGCGATTGCTTCATCGCTATTAGAAATGTAATGTTGCCTATCGAAAAATCCAATCCGGTAATGGAGCCGGCTAAGGAAAGAGCGAGCACCTGTCACTCCCTCTCTAAGGAGACCTACTGCCAGACGAAGACCGGAAGCCGTTGTTGAACTTATGGAGGTTGTAGGTAAAAGACCTTCATTATCAAAGCTGCGACTCATTAGCTCAAACGCCAGGTAAGTTGTGCCAGTCAGGTTGTACATCCAGCCTATGGAAGCGTCTACAGGTAGGGAAAATGAAGTAAAACTGTTTTTAGAACTGCTGACATCGAAAGGAAGAGGATCATCCCATGGTGTATGTTCCTGGTCACCATCATTATCGATGAAGGCATGATTCTTCCGTTCAATTATTCTCCGAGAGCCAACCGGTGTGCGAACGGAAAAGTACAGCGAAGATTTTGCTGGCGTTTCAAAAAGAAACGAGGTCAAATAGAGAGAAAGAAAGGTCCCTTTTATTTCGTGGTTACGCGAGATGACCACAGTGGTATCTCCGGAAAAGAGTCCGGAAACAATAGCAGATTCCGAAGAAACACCAAATAGAAATTCAACACCTACACCTACTGATAACCTGTCACTGAATTTTCTTCCTAGTCCTGTATGAAGTATACCCATACCCCCCGAACCCGTCAGATCAGTGGATAATTCCAGAGTATCACCTGAAATGATAGCCTGATCCGTAGAAGAATCTGTCAGCTGGAAGGTCTTATTGGTAAACGGTTTAAGTCCCAATCCGATAGCATACTTTCCTCTGATAGGTAAAATGAACAAAGCATCACTGAGGCTTCCGAAGCTTGTATTAAAATTATGGTTCTGGTTTTGAATCTCCCCCCCCAGATAATGTACACTCAGTTTACTGAACTTAAGCTCAGGCCATGTTGACGGATTCTGAGTGGAAACAGTATGGTTATAGCTTCCAACCAGACCTGATATTCCCAGACCAAAAGCGGGAGCATCAGAAAAATCAGATATCAAGCCCATTCCTGCGCTGTTATACGGCGATTGAGCTGATAACATAGCCGTCGCACCTACTATTAATATGAATTGCTTAAGGAACACCGTAAAAAATCTCCAATCTTGGATGAAGAGTAGAATCAAGACTATTTGAAGTATGGAAAACTACAATGTTGAATATGGAAGGTGTCGAAGAAGTTTCCAGCTTGAATCCGAGATTTTCTTCTGCTTCAAGGAAAATCGGTTCGACAAGTCTGTCAATCCTGTGAGTTATTTGAAAGGAAGAGTCAAGAGAACTTACTTTAAGTATGCCAGTTCCGAGGCTGTCCTCAGTAATAAATGCAGGCCAGACATAATCACCCCCGTTAAAGACAGTGTCTTCCAACGCAGCGATCTTCATCTTGAATGTGCCATCCTCTTCCCAATGTGAGTTAGTGGAATCACTGTGGAGAATAAGTTTTGCCCTCAGGATAACCGCCTCTCTCGGTACGTTTAGTGAATCCAAGTCCACGTTCATCAGGGCCTTCATTCCGGCACCATTGCTGAAATAGATCAGTGTTGAATCGAAGGTTCCATCGGAAAATAGAGGTGGCTCGACAATGGAGACATCTGCACTCATTTCTATCACCAGTTCAAGTGTATCCAAAACAAGAGTATCTACCGAATCAATTGTCACTGTCACAGAATCTTCGTACGAAACGATGAGCGCAGGTTCATGCGAACTATTTTCGGTGGAATAGAATTGTATAACTTCACTGTTCAAATCCGGAGCTTCCAGGACCAGAAGTTGCTCTTCCGCAGCCGTATCTGCCCATGCCATTACTATAGATGTATCCACTGAAAATTTAACAGTATAAATACCGGATGTGTCTTGAGAAATTGATGAAGTTAGTGGTCCCTCAAATGTAATTTCACTCAACCAATCATCGTTAGTAAAGTTGGTTCCCGACTCAGAAAATTCGATAGTAGAATCGATAGTGGAATCCATAGCAAAATAATAGAGATCAAACGTTGGTTCTGTCTCCAAAACAGTATCCACCAGAGTAAACTCGATTCTACTGTCAACAATTTTAAAAGCGGAATCTTGCAGAGCGATAAGGCTGCCGAGCTTTATTAGCGTATGGGAAATTGTAAAGTCACCATTACTTCCCATGTAAAGGTAACGATTAGAACCAATTTCAGGCGGAGTTTGATAGGGAATGAATTCGATATCTACTGTGGCTGTATCCCGTAGGGTAAGGTGCAAATCGTCAATGTCCGTTGGAAATGAATCCTCTATACATGAAATTAGAAATACAATAGTAACAAAAAGTGTGAATAATGTTATAATTGGCTTCAAGTATAATTTCAATAGATGGTTACTCACTTTGGTTGGATGTCAGTAGGGATGAATTCAGGAAGCGAGTTCCCTGAGCAGACCATCAAGATCATCAGCAGCGGATTGAAATGTTGCGGAGGAATCATCTGTAACATTAAGCTTCTTAAGCTTTCCTTTAATGGCACTGTAATGCGGTTTGAACGCTGGATGTTCCGCCATTTGTTTCGATATTTCTGCCTCCGGACTGTCCACAGTGATCACCAGATCAGCAGCCAAAGCACCTACCGCAAGAGAATTAACATCTCCATTCTCAATATCATCTGGCAGCTCTACTCCAAGTTTATCATATGTTTCAGAGGAAATAACAGCATTCTCATCCAGGCTGTGAATCAATAGCACTGTTTGAATACCCTCATAGAACTCCTCATTAGCATATATCTGGTTATTGAGAAGCGGAACTAAAGCAGATTGCCAGCTATTGCATATCACAATATCAGGGCACCAGAACAGATCAGTTAACATAGCCAGCCCCATTTTGCTGAAAAAGCCGAAGCGATCAGCATTATCAGGTAAAATACGTCCATTTCTTGATTTATAGAGAAGAGGATTTAGTGGTTGAAACCATTCCGGATGTTCCATAAAATAAACTTGCACTCGAGTTTTAGGAATAAATGCGGATTTAGCCGAAGACTTGATCATCTCTCCACTAATCTCACACTCAATCTCCCGAAGTCTGATCACCTCCCTAAGGATGTACTTACGTTCACTGATATAACCATATTTGGGAGACGTTATCCGTATATCCTGATCCTTTTCCTGTAAGTAAATGGGTACGTTATTAGAAAAATGAGCCAGAAAACTCGTCTCTGAGAATGGAGTTATTTCTGATGTAAGGAAGTAAGTCTTCAATTGCATGTGGTTTATCTCCTCAAAAGATAAAAGGGCAGAAACTAAAGCTGGCGCAGGTACTGCTGTGCACGCTGAGAATATTCACTATTTGGGAATAATTCCAGCAAATCCTTGAATTCAGCCCGAGCCCGCTGATTGTTTCCAATCTTCATGAAACAAATTCCTAATTTCAGTTTGGAATCATCTTGTTTATCCGACTTGGAAAACTGCATCACTTTTTCAAATTCCAATATTGCTCGTTTATAATTCTTTAAGGAATAATAACATTCTCCCAGCCAATACTGACTGTTATCTGCTAATGGATGGTCTGCTTCACTAAAAGCAAGAGTAGAAAAACCCTGAATAGCTTCTTCATAACGGCCGTTCTGATAATTACTGAGCGCATCTACATATCGCCGCTTAAATTCATCTGAACTAAGTTTTGGAGCTTCAAATGCTTCAGGTGTCCTCTTCATACTGTATAGTTCATTAAAGCTTCTTGCCAGGGAGACAATCTTGTTTTCGATCATCACCAGTTGTTCTAAAATCTCCAGGTTTGTACTATCGGCATATGCAGCTTTATCCTCAAGGATTTTCATCTTGTTCTGAATAGTGTTAATCCGGTTGATAAGCATTATAGTAGCACTATCGGATTGAGATTTAGCTCGAACAACGGTACTCAAAGCGTTCTCAACGTCAGGAATAATGATACTGTTTAATTGGTTCATTTGAGCTTCAAGAGCATCAACTCGTTCAGCCAGATCATCCTGCCCAACAAGCGGAGATGCAAGAATAACCGCAGAGAATAGCATTAAAGATAGTTGAAGATGTTTCATATTTAACTGCCTCAAGTGTCCAACCTCGGATCGGAAAGAGTGTACAAAGTTAGTTCTTTCGACGGTGAAATTCAAACTTTTTCAATTTAGAGACTACTCCTGTCCCTCAATAGACATATTCATAGCTAAACCGAGCATAGCATAACAAGAGACAAGAAATGAACCACCGTAACTTATGAAGGGGAGCGGCAGCCCCTTCACTGGCAACAGGTTGATTGTCATTCCAATATTCACGAAGATATGGAACAGAAATAGAATAGCAACACCAAAGATAATCAGACTTGAAAATCGCTCACTAGAGTGAAATGCAGCCCGGATGATATCCAGGACGAGATATAGAAACAGTGCAAGAATCAGGCATACCACTACAAAACCGAGCTCCTCTCCGATGACAGAGAAAATGAAGTCTGTCTCCTGCTCGGGCAGAAACTTCAGGTGCGTTTGTGTTCCATTACCTAACCCCTTTCCAGAAAATCCACCGGAGCCGATTGCCGTCTGGGATTGGATTACCTGATATGCAGCTCCATGAGGATCACGTGCGGGTTCCAGCATAACCAGAATTCTATCCTGCTGGTATGGCTGCAGCTTTCCCCAAAGAGCTGGGGTTAGCAGTCCTAAAAAAACATTACCGAAGAAATTGGCCAAGCCAATCCTTAAATCAATCTTAGCTAAATAGAGTACCATACCCACTGCAGTAATCCAAATGGTGAAACTTATTAGACTGAAAGCTGTCAATATGCTCACCAACGGAGCAAGAAGCAAAAACAGATGGAGTGGGCGGGCTCCCACCCAGTATAGTAACGGGAATGAGAGCATTAAGATAATCACAGCAGAACCCAAATCCGGTTGATTGAAAATGAGAGCGAATGGTAACAGTATTGCAGCGGAAGGAATCACTACAGATCGAAACCGCTGCATTTCCAGATTGTGATCAGACAGATATCTGGCTAAACTGATAATCAGTATCCATTTGAGTACCTCAACAGGCTGAAAACTTACACCACCCAGTGAGATCCATCTATGTGTGCCAGCTATAGAACTCATTCCATATGGAACGACTATCAATACCATCATCACACCCAGTGCAGCATATGCATATTTATGAATAACCCGCTTCGATATCATCTTTTTTAGGAGGCTCGCCGCATAAGCGGGCACCATTGGATAGATATATGTAGG
>CAZHRR010000080.1:0-10590 GCA_964534955.1 uncultured bacterium | reverse complement strand
CCCTGCACCCCTCCTTGAGAAGCCTGCCCGACGGTCAGGCGGGGAGGGGAAAAGGGGAGGTCTTTCAACTAATAGTCCATGTGTGTGTCTGATTGTTCTATGCAGATTAATCATTAATTACTCCATTCGTCCATTGTTTCTCGCAGAGTCCTGCGGACATTTCTCCCAAATTCCAGATTCCATTTTTTACTTTCTGAAACAGAGTTATTCTCAACGTGGCTTGAATTAACTACCCTCTGAGGAACAACTTGACTAAATTTAGTCTGACCTCACTGAAAACTCAATGAAGTTCTCTATCACAATATTACTCGTAATTTCGAGCCTGCTTGCTATCGATCCTGAACATCAGGTAGTCTACGTGGACGGCAGAAGTGAGACCGGTTGGGTAGCCATAATTGATCACGATTCTATCACCTTCCGCCCAAAGTGGCAGCAGATAGTTAATCGAGTGCCGCTCGATTCAGTGATTATGATACACAACAGGGAAGGGAAATACTTTTACTTTTCGCAGACATTCTGGAAGCAAATTAATCATATCATGGGCCGGGGTGGAAGCATTATTACAGTGGATGGTTATGAGATTCCTTTCACTGACTTGGGCAGCGAAATCCGTATGTACCATCCTAAGTTCACTTACCGTTCCACCGATACATTTGAACATCGCTCCATTCCGCTTAGCCGGATCCACAGGCTCCATATTGACCACACTCTGTCTGAGTACGCGGTGAAGAAGGGAGGACTTTCAGGAGTCGGGTTATCACTTTTGGCATATCTGGTTCAGTTTAAGGCGACTAAGGAATTCTTCAATTTTAATCTGGTGTTCAACCGGGTAAATGAGTTATATCCCAAAGCAGTCATCGGAGTACCACTGGTGACTTTAGGTTGGGTCGTCTATGATTTTCTTAGAGGTCAGCGGGAATTTGTATTTAATCCTCTGGAATAGCTTACATTGTGAATAAACCTGATTTTACCGGTCTGACTCCAGTAGAACTGGAGAAATATCTCGAGTCTGCAGGTCAGCCCAGATACCGAGCCCATCAGATTTTTTCATGGATTCATGGTAAAGTAGTGCAATCTTTCAGCCAAATGACCGATCTCCCAGCTGCTTTTCGAGAGCAGTTGGAACGTGAATTCCGTCTGGAGGTGCCGGATATCCTCAGCATCCGTGATTCCGGAGATACGGGTTCGCGCAAGTTTCTCCTGGAGTTTTCAGATGGCGCTAAGGTTGAGTCTGTTTTTCTGCCGGAAGGGCGCAGAAGGACTGTTTGTCTTTCTTCACAAGTGGGGTGCCCTCTGGGCTGCAAGTTCTGTGCTACGGGCAAAATGGGACTCAAACGCAATCTTACAACTGCAGAGATTATGGCACAGCTCTACGCCATTAAGCGGGAGACAGGCGGACGCATTACGAACGTAGTATTCATGGGAATGGGAGAACCGCTTCTGAACTATGATGCCATTATCAAAGCTGCCTGGTTGATTCACCATGAATCCGGTGTCAATATTGGCGCGAGGAAGATTACTATTTCAACTTCTGGAATTGCTTCCCGCATACGCCAACTGGCTGATGAACGGCACCCATTTCGTCTTGCCTTCAGTCTGAACGCTACCACCGATTACGTTCGCACTAATATAATGCCCATTAATCAGAAGCACGATTTGACGGCTTGCTTCAACGCCTTAGAATATTACTCCTCCAGGACACGTCAGCGAGTGACGGTGGAATACATCCTGCTGCCGGGTGTGAACGATTCGAAGGATGACGCTGAGCGGCTTATCAAAATCATCCGGCTGCTTAGAGCTAAGCTGAATGTGATTCCATTCAATCCTATTCCCGATGCACCTTATCACCGGCCCTCCCAAAATGAATTGAAACAGTTTCTCTCTCGAGTGGAGCCCGCTGTCCAGACTGTAACGGTACGATGGAGTCAGGGATCAGATATCAGCGCCGCCTGCGGACAGCTGTTTGCAGAGAATGTGAAGCGGAAACATGGAACTATAGACAAAATACAACAGGAGGTTTGAAATGTCCGGATTTACTGAATTATCACCTTGGTTGGGAGGTAGTATGGAACCTAGAAGAGTAAAAGAAATGAATGTGAAAATCTACACTACTTCATGGTGCCCCTACTGTCAAAAGACCAGGAAGTTATTTGTAGAGAAAGAAGTAGAGTTCACTGAGGTTGATATTGAGCAAGAAGGGATAAGTCGAGATGACCTCCAAGAGATCACAGGAGGAAGAACTGTACCGCAGATTATCCTTGACGAGGAAGCCATCGGAGGGTTTGACAAATTGATGTCGCTCGTCAAATCCAGAAGAATCAGCTTCGACTGAATCCAGCATGCCGCCACCGGCAAGATATCCTGTAATTATCCTCGTCTGTCTCTTCATCTCCTGCGGAATTCCCGTAGATGATCCAAATGCTGTTACCAAAGATCAGATGAAGACGGATCTGGAAGGTGCACAGCTTTGGTCCCTGCAAATAGAAAGCAAACTGAGTGTGTATGATAAGGCGCTGGAAAAAGGATCTCTCATACTCATCTCGTCCAGTCTCGATATGTACAAGAATGCCGAAAAATCTTTGGAGATGGTCGGTAACACCTTGGATTCATATAATTCTGCCTTGGAGATACAGAAAGAGGGTGCAGCAAGGGTCAAAGATATGCCCTCTCCCGGGCAGCAGCAGACCTATCTTGAGATGAAGTCCGAGCTGAAGAAAACCGAGGAAGCAGTTCACCAGGCAGAGCTCGATTTTCTCAACGGATTGGCTGAAGGCGGCTTCCGGCTGTTTATTCCAGTAGACCGCATTCGGGAGATGGAAGAGAAGGCGCTTAACATAACCATTCAGATGGATAAACTGGTGGAAGAAATTGAAAAGAGACGGGATGTAGTTGCTTCGCTCATTGGAGAGAATGATCGGGAACGGAAACTAGTCAAATTAGGAAGCGAACTCAATGAGATCGAAGAGCTCTATGCCAAGGTCAATGTCAATCGGAAAGAGTTAGATAAAACAATTCGATTGACATCCCGGGATCTTCGCCGGGTGGATTACTACTGGATTGGCGAAGGTTTCCCACAAAAGGAATTCCATTTGGAATTTGAGAAGAATTTAGAAAAAACGGAATCTTTGGTATCTGAACTCGTTGAGCTTTTAGAGTAGGGTAGGAAATAGTCGTTCTTTTTACTACTGACATTACCATTTTAATACGGTAGGTAAAATGAAAATTGATTACTTTTCTATGTACGGATATGAGCGGGATTTGAGCAATTTTGAAAGCTGAAAAGAACAAGTATACCTAAATCTAATTGCTGAACTTGAAAGTACGTACGATGAGCCAAGCTTATTCTGTGTCACAGATGGTAAAGCTATTGGTACATATTTAGAGCACAAGTTTACTCAATATCTTGCTGGTAAATATCATTTTGAACGAGGGAGTTCTGCATCAGGAATAGACTTTCTTGGACTAGAGGTTGATATGAAAGTAATAAGTATCAAACAACCACAGTCATCATGCCCTTATAAATCTGCGCGCCAAAAAATATACGGTCTTGGATATAATTTACTAGTGTTTGTCTACGAAAAAAATGATGACCATAAAAGCCGAACTGGTCGACTAAATATTCAACATACAATTCTTGTTGAAAAAGATAGAACAGCAGATTTTCAAATGACAAATGGGATAATCCTAATTCTAGAGAATGAAGCGAATACAGATGATCTTGTAGCTTTTATGCTAGACAAGAATCTTCCAGTAGACGATATTACAGCTTTAGAAATAGCAGAAGAGTTATTAATAAAACCACCCAACCAAGGCTACCTCACTATTTCAAATGCACTTCAATGGAGACTACAATACGGTCGAGTGATTCAAAAGGCAGGTGAAGTTGTCGGTATTAGACGCATAAAATAAGTAATTATTATGCCAATAAAACCTAAAGAGAAGTGGGAATATGGAGACTTTCAAACTCCAGTCGAACTTGCTGATAGAGCTATATCCGTTTTAGTGGCCCAGGGATTGAAACCAAAATCTATTATTGAACCTACTTGTGGGCGTGGGGCTTTCCTGCTAGCGTCAATTCGTGCTTTCCCAGATGCTCATAAATATATCGGCGTCGATATAAACGAAGGTTATTTAAATAATCTAAGAAAGAAGATAACTCAAATGAAGGTAGATTGCATTGTAGACATCAAGCAAGGAGACTTCTTTCTGATTGATTGGGACACAATAATTGAACCTATAGAGGAACCAAAACTAATCATAGGGAACCCTCCTTGGGTCACAAGTTCTGAGCTAGGAATGTTGAACAGCCAAAATTTTCCAGTAAAATCGAATTTTCAAGCTCACCGAGGTTATGATGCGATCACGGGCAAAAGTAACTTCGATATATCTGAATGGATGCTGTTAAAGCACATTGAATGGCTTGGTAAACGTAAGGGTTTAATTGCTATGTTATGTAAAATTGCAGTAGCTAGGAAAGTGCTGTTCCATGCTTGGAAACAAAATTTGCGTGTATCATCTTCACAGATATTTCTCATAGATGCTCAGAAACATTTTGGCGCATCAGTTGATGCTTGTTTTTTTGTGATAAGTATGAATGGTAATCAGGGATCACCTGATTGTACGATCTTTGAAAAGCTTCAAGACAGAAAGCCTACAACTACTATTGGCTATCATGATGGATTTATGCTCACCAATATTGGTTTTTATAACCGCTGGAGTCACTTGACGGGAATGGAAAAAGCTTACACATGGAGATCTGGAATAAAGCACGACTGCTCAAAGGTTATGGAGTTGGAGCTAGATGGAAATAGCTATCGAAACGGGTTTGGAGAATTAGTAAGTTTAGAAAAAGACTTTATTTACCCTATGCTCAAGAGTTCTGATTTAAATAACGGTAATATTCGTTACGGTCGTAAGTATATGTTGGTTACACAGAAACAAATAGGGGATGATACTTATCGAATCGAGCGTTCCGCTCCAAAAACATGGAGATACCTTGAAGACCATAAAGAGGTCCTAGATAATCGGGGCAGCTCAATTTATTCAAAAAGGTATCCTTTCTCTATCTTTGGCGTTGGCTCTTATTCTTTTTCTCCATGGAAAGTGGCAATTTCAGGCTTCTATAAAAACTTGGAATTTAAAGTGGCAGGTCCGTACAGAAATAAGTCAGTTGTGCTCGATGATACTGTTAATTTCTTACCTTGCTGGTCGGAAAAAGAGGCCCACTTCATAACATCGTTATTAAACTCTGAACCAGCACAACAGTACTACAAATCTATGATTTTTTGGTCAGACAAACGTCCAATTACTATTGAGATATTAAAAAGGCTAAACATTAAGTCATTGAGTAGGGAACTTGGAAAAGAAGCAAAATATTTATCGTTTACTCGTAGACGAGTTGACTATGAACAAGAATACTCGAAGGGACAATTGTCACTTGGTATTGCTGAAAAACGAAGAGATTACACAAAACAAAAGAATAAATAAGAATGTTTGGTTCTTTGAGAAGAATGTAAAGAAAACGGAATCTCTGGTGGCTGAACTTGCTGAACTTTTGGATGGGCGTACGAACTAGTCGTTCTTCTTGGGTTAAATTTTTCCAATCACCGGAATCTTACTTCGCTTTTTCTTTTATCCACGTGTCCCTATTTGGATAACCCTTTTCAATCAATCCACCACGAGCTGCATATTCCCATTCTGCTTCTGTCGGCAGTCGTTTCCCTGCCCACTTTTCGTTTCCAAAGACCAAATCCGATTATTATTGGAAAGGCCAGAAGATCGGGATGAATATTACTGCCAGGATCCATAACACAATGCCTAACGGTAAACCAACTTTAATAAAGTCGGTAAATTTATAGCCCCCGGGACCGTAAACCATCAAGTTGGTCTGGTATCCTACCGGAGTAATGAATGATGCCGATGCAGCAAAGCAGATAGCAAAGATAAAGGGCCTGGGATCCAGATTCATTTGTCCTGAAGTTGCAAGAATTATAGGAGTCATGATGATGGCAGTGGCAGCATTCGAAGATACTTCTGTTAAAACCATCGTCAACAGGTAAGTCAATGCCAAAAAAATTATCGGTTGAATGGAGGGATCGAATTTCCCAATAAACATGAACAGAGATTGACCAAGCCAGTCAGCTGTTCCACTCGATTGAATGGCATATGCCAGAGGTATCAATGCTGCGATTAGAATAATGACCTGCCAATGAATGGATTGGTAGGCTTCGTTGGGTGTGATCAGCCTGAATATTAACAATAACACCACTCCAAAAAGAGCACCAGTGTGAATGGGTAATATTCTTAATGCAGCTAAGGAGACTATTGTAATAATTACAATAATACTCAAAAACCAGAATCGCTGTTTTCTTAAGGCTGTTTCCATTTCCTGTAGGATGATGAAATCCCCTGTTCGGATCATTTCTCTGATTTTCTCCCGAGCCCCGAACACCAATAATGTGTCAAAGGGTTTGATCAGGATGTGAGCAATCTTCTTTCGAAGGATAGCGCCTTCTCTTCGAATCGCCAGGATAAAACTGCCAAACCTGCGTCTGAAATTGATTTCATAAATAGTTTTTCCCACCAGACTTCCCTTGTCCGTAATTAAACATTCCACCAGAATGTTGTCTTCCTGCTCTAATTCTTTCTGATTTAATTTCTCATCAGTCAGTAGAGCCACTTTCTCTATTTCTTTCAGACGAACAAAATTATCCAGGGATCCCCGGATAAATAATATATCCTCTTCCTGCAATACGGTATTTCTAATGTTGGTTGTGATGAATTTACCCCCTCGTGATATTTCCAATACCATGACGTCATAATTCTTATTTATACCCCTTTCCAGACAGGTTTTTCCAACCATGGGAGATTCAGGTAAAATCTTTACCTCTGTTAAAAATCCACCCATGTGATAGCTCTTGGTCAAGCTGGATGTAACCGTGCGGGAGGGTAACATTCGAATACCAACCAGTAGTACGTAAACCAATCCAACAGTCAGTTTGATTGCTCCAAATTTCGTAAATTCAAACATTCCCAGCGCAGGTTGGTTCGTCTCTTGTATCAAGATTGAGTTTACTAAAAGATTTGTAGAGGTCCCGATCAGGGTCATTGTCCCCCCCAATACAGCGGCATAACTTAACGGAATCAGTACCTTGGATGGGCTGATGTTATATTTTTCCGCTAATCGAATTGTAATCGGAATGAAAATGGCGACGACAGCTGTGTTGTTCACTATAGCCGATGCGATCGCGATAGAAACCAAATAGAAAATCAATCCTAAATATTTATTCCGTCCCACTATTTTATTCAAATACAAAATGATATATTCCAAGACACCGGATTTTTGCAGTGCAAAACTGATGATAAAAAGCGCTGCAATAGTGATAACAGCCGGATTGGAAAAACCGGATAACCCTTCAACAGGAGTTACAAAACCGGAAAGCATTAAAATACTGAGAACCAGTAAAGCTATAACATCGATCGGTAATACTTCTTTGATGAATAGAATAAACATTCCAAGAATCAGGATAATAATTATTGCGATTTCAAAGGTCATGTCAGCGTTAGATTAAATAGAAGCTGCGTTTACCAGATTGGATACGGAATTTGTCGCTGCAAATTGTTGATCAGCCAGTTGGCGAATTTCTTGAATTATAGCGTGACACTCACGGGCTTTTTGAATTTCTTCTTCAAAAATAGGTGGATCCCATGTATTGGACACTTTTTTTCATTTTTAAGATGTAGTGTATTTCTGCAAAAGTATTCATTATGGGGACACACATTCTGATGACTTGCTTAAATATACTGATTCCTGTGTTTTTCTTCCAAGAGATTGGTGTGTTCTTTCATGGATGTAAAATCTCATCCATTCACCAATTCCTGCTCTGGTTTCAGTCGGTGTGTCATAGGCTTTAAGATAAACTTCCTTCTTCCTTCCTACTTCTTCCTTCCTATTTCTTACGTCTTCTTTCCTCCTTCTTACTTCTTACTTAATAAAGCCCAACATACTGAATGAATCCATGGTGTAAATCGTGCTTGACTCTGTCTGATTTGAATTGTAGAATTGTTTTGACTAATACGAACACAATGATGTTGGGCTCGATACTATATGAAACGGAAAAAGGAGTATTTGATGGCGAGAGTGCGGCATAATACCACCTGATGTGCTCCAGAAAGGATTGTGATGGAATTAACACGAATGTTCACTAATAATTTTAGAAAAAAATCACCTGTGAAATTGTATCATAAAACTGTGTGAAATTCACAGAATGATATTCATTCTCAAAAACAGATGCATGAAATTCGCGCTAAATTCCACACTTTTCAGTCGGGCAGTGTGTCAATTAGTGGCTAATAATGCAGCTTATCAAAACAGCATCATCGCAGGGTTCATCTATACCCTCATCGCCATCAATTCAGCGCAAGCAGGAATAATTGGGATACAACATCGATATTGAATACATAGCCATTGAGGAAGAAAAAAACACTCCTTATCGATGAATGAACAAAAAAGTATTTTTAGGGAGATAAATTGATCAACCGCCGAGAATTCATGTCAGCATTAACAGGGGGTGTTTTGTGGGCTCTGACAGACCGCGAAATCAATAGCCCATTCGTGGCGAAGTTATTGAAACAGAACCCCAAAAGTAAGAAAACAAAAGTCTCCCTTGTAAAAACCTCTGACAGAGCTTCGGGCGTTAAGAGAGCGATAGATCTCCTTCAGATAAACCCTGTCGAGGGGAAAGATGTCCTGCTCAAACCGAACTTCAACACGGCAGACCCCTTCCCGGGTTCCACCCACAACGACACCCTTACCCATTTAATATTACACCTGAAAGAGCTGGGCGCAAAAAGCATCACCATCGGGGAGAGAAGCGGTCCGCCGGACACTGCCGACGTTCTCAAGGAAAAGGGGATATACGATCTCTGTAAGGAGCTTGACGTTGGACTCATAAACTTCGAGGAACTTCCTCCTGAGGAATGGATCCGGGTAAAGCCCGAGGGGAGTCACTGGAGAAACGGTTTCCGTGTTGCGAAACCAATACTTGATTCTGACTGTATTGTTACTACCTGTTGTTTAAAAACCCACGGATTCGGAGGGGCGTTCACTATGTCTCTCAAACTGTCTGTTGGAATTACCCATAAGGGAGATATGAGGGAACTCCACACATCCTTTTTCGATATGGGGAAGATGATCGCTGAAATAAATCAGGTCTATGCCCCCTCCCTGATTCTGCTAGACGGGATAGAGGCTTTCGTGGATGGTGGTCCAGCGAAAGGAACGAAGAAGCGAGGAAATGTCCTGCTGGCGGGTACCGATAGGATTGCTATCGACGCCGTTGGTCTGGCTGTTTTAAAAGAGCTGGGCAGCAATAAAAAAATCATGAAGAAAGGAATCTTCGAGCAGGAACAGATTTCACGAGCCGTTGAGCTTGGTCTCGGCGTAACACGTCCGGAGGAGATCGAGATTGTAACGGACGATGAAGATAGTCGTAGGTATGCGGAAAAACTGCAGGAGATACTGTTGAAAGGGTAACCTTCGGTTATTCAAAGAAAGAATCACCCGGTTTTCAACAGAATCGTTTCAAAACAAAGGACCCTACCCGATAATCCCAAAGAAGGCAAACGTCTCATCAGTCCCTTAAATGGTGTCAGATCGCTGAGAGTAGGAAGCTACAGAATCTTGTATGAAGTAATGGATCAAAAAATCTATATTTATTCCATAATGCACCAGAGCGATGCTAATAGGTAAGCAGTTCCAATCGCCACTCTTTGTGGCCATGAAACTTCTGGAAGACTATCGAAGCCTTTTGAATGAATTCACAGGCTACCCAAAAGTAGTTTTTCATTGAATTAGTGCTATGATCCGTTTTAAGAACGTTTCAAAGTCGTACGATAGCGTCTTAGCCCTGAAATACTTTTCCCTTGAAGTAGAGAAGGGGAAAACCGACTTGCTCCTCGGATTGAGCGGTTCGGGAGCTGTTCCCACAGCTCTTATGGCACTTTTTCTTGATTTCATTTTGGTAGGGATTTCCGCCTAGGTCAATCCCCAAAAGTAATATGGTTTCTCACAACGAAGAAAGACTGGACGAGTTACAATTGCGTATTCTGGCTTGCGCCAAATGCCCTCTGCATCTTTCGAGAAATCGAGCTGTGCCTGGTGAGGGGAATCGTAACGCAGAAACTGTTTTTGTCGGTCAAGGTCCCGGAGGGAACGAGGATAGGCTAGGAAGACCATTTGTAGGTAGGGCCGGTGATCTACTGGATGAGTTTCTGGGAGAGGTAGAAATCAACCGAAGCGATGTTTGGCTGACAAATGTAACACGGTGTCTACCTCCGGATGGACGACTCCCATTTTCAGCTGAAATCAAAGCGTGTGCCCCCTACTTATTAGAGGAGATAGACCTGATAAAACCGAAAGTCGTTTGTCCGTTGGGAAACATAGCTTTGAAGCTTTTCCTGGGTAGTTCAGCCAAAATTCAGGAGGTACGGGGAAAGTCTATTCCGCAGCGATCCTATTTTCTCTTTCCCCTTTTGCATACCGCTGCCGTTCTTCGCCGTCCCGACATGCTGCCATCGGCAAAGGTTGAT
>CAZHRR010000079.1:0-10716 GCA_964534955.1 uncultured bacterium | reverse complement strand
GCAGATTAAATCAGGGGTAAAAATAGGGTCAGATGAAATTGGCAGGGGAATAGTTCAATCTCAGAAAAAAGTGAATGAAGTTCTGACAGATATAGAGATAGTTTTATCTCATGGAAAAAAGCGGGAGGTGCGCAGGATAATTTCTTCGCTGGGGTATAATGTAATATCTCTAGAGAGGATTTCTTTTGGGGGTATTACTTTATCTGGATTGAAGCTTGGTAATTGGCGCCGACTTTCCGTAGAAGAATTAGACTTGCTTCGGAGGGGAAAGTCCGTTTTAGGTACCGTTGAAACAAGGTGAATACATTTGGGTTTTCCAAGACGACTGAGTAACTTCCCAAGCTTTTTGAGAAGTGGAATTGTTCGATTCAGTCGTCAGTCAACGCTGTGATGAAAGGAGTTCGATTCCGTGATAATCGCCATAGATGGACCAGCAGCATCCGGTAAAAGTACTACTGCCAAGAGAGTAGCTGAACAACTTGGCTTCATTTACCTGGATACCGGTGCAATGTACCGGGCTGTCACCTTGGCGGTTCTGAATGCCGGCATTAATCCCCAAGTGGAGGAGGATGTCAGGTCTATTTTACCGGACCTTGACATCTCCGTGGAAGCATCTGATGGAGGGTCAATAACTTTTCTGGACGGTAAGGACGTTTCTGATGAGATTCGCAGAAATGCTGTGACAAAGAATGTAAGTGCTATCAGTGCCATGCCTTCTGTAAGAGAAGAGATGGTAACCATTCAGAGACGGATTGCAGGAGGCAGAAATGCTGTGGTTGAAGGCAGGGATATCGGCACAGTGGTTTTTCCTCAAGCTGACTTCAAGTTTTTTGTGACAGCTAGTTACGAAGTCCGGGCACAACGGCGACAGACTGATCTAAAGAAATTGGGAATCGAACTATCCATGGAAGAAATAATTAGTGATCTGAAGCGACGAGATGGCATTGATTCGGGAAGAGCACATTCTCCCCTTACTCGGGCAGATGATGCGATCATTGTCGATACTACGGATCTAACTATTAATGAACAGGTTACCTTCATAATCGAAAGAGTAAGGAGCACCTGAGCGAAAGGAGTTAAATAACAGTAAATGAGTGAAGAAAAGCAGCTGGTTGAATCAGAAGAGACCCAAGAGGATACTCTGGTTGAGGCAGAGGAATCGACTGAAGAACAGGAAGAAGTCGTGGAAGAGACAGAAGACCTCCCAGAGGAAGGTAATGGGGAACTGATTGATTATCTTGATTCTTCTCTATTTGATGATATTAGAGAGGTTGACGTTTCGGAGTTGGATACTTCAGAAGATTTGGAAATACAGATAGATTCCTCGATTTTAGAGAAGTACATCGAAACAATTTCTGATATTGCTGGAAAGGAGATCATTGAAGGCAGGGTGATAGGACAAAACGAGAAAGAGATCATTATGGATATCGGTTTTAAGTCCGAGGGAGTTATTCCCCGTTCAGAATTTTCCAGCGATAACATGCCTGCTATTGGAGATATTGTTGAAGTCTATCTGGAGCGCTTAGAAGATGAAAACGGTCAGACCATTCTATCCAAGGATAAAGCAGATTGGTTTCGCACTTGGAATAACATCCTGGATACTTACACCAGTGGAGGTACTGTAACAGGTACTATTTCTCGTCGAATTAAGGGAGGTATGATTGTAGAAGTTGATAGTATTCAGGCTTTTTTACCTGGGTCGCAAGTAGATGTCCAACCTGTCCCGGATTTTGATGAATTGCTTGGTCAGGATATGGAGTTTAAGATTGTGAAGGTGAATAAACTTCGGAAGAACATTGTTCTTTCTCATAAAGCTCTTCAGGAAGACAGTCTTTCAGAAAAGCGTGAGTCTCTACTAAAGGAGATAGAAGTCGGGAGTATCTTAGACGGTAGAGTAAAGAACATCACAGATTTTGGTGTTTTTGTCGATCTGGGCGGATTTGATGGTCTGCTACATATTACTGATCTCTCTTGGGGAAGAGTTAAGCATCCTTCTGAGATGGTCGAAGTTGGCGATGAAATCTCTGTGAAGGTGATTGACATTGATCTGGAGCGGCAGAGAATTTCACTTGGGCTGAAGCAGCTTGTGCCTCATCCGTGGGAAGGAATCACCGAAAAGTACCCTGTTGGAACCAACGTAAAAGGGAAAGTAGTAAGCATCACCAATTATGGTGCCTTTGTGGAAATCGAGAAGGGAATTGAAGGTCTTGTACATGTTTCCGAAATGTCGTGGGGCAGAAATATTCACCACCCTTCTGAAGTTGTTCATCTCAATGATGAAGTAGAAGCACAGGTGCTGAACATCAATACTGAGGAGAGAAAAATTGCCTTGGGATTTAAACAGTTGGAGCCGGATCCGTGGGAAGATGTAGTGGACAAATATCCCATCGGCAATCGACTGAAAGGAAAGGTTCGCAACCTGGCACAGTTTGGGGCTTTTGTTGAGCTGGAGGAAGGAGTAGATGGCCTTGTACATGTCTCTGATCTTTCTTGGACAAAGGTAATTCGTCACCCCAAGGAGGTAGTAGAAACAGGGAAGGAGCTTGAGGTCGAAGTTCTGGAAGTATCCTACGAAAACCGTCGTATCGCTTTAGGTCTGAAACAACTTGAGCCGGATCCATGGCCTGATATACTGGACCATTTCGAAGTGGGGAAAAAGGTTACTGGCGAGATCATTCGTGTATTGGACAAAGGAGTGATTTTACAGATGGAGCTGGATGTAGAAGGTATCATTCCTTCGCGCACATTTCCCCAAAACGAACGCAAGAATATTTTATCGCGCTTCAAGGACGGCGCCAAACTGGAATGTGAAGTGACAGAAGTGAGTCCAGAGGATAAAAAAATAATTTTATCTCTGGATGACATCCCTCTAGCGGAGGAAACTGAAAAACCTGATGAATCATCTGAGCCGACTTCGGAGGAGGCAACAGAGAAACCAGCAGATGAAAAAGCTGAAACAAAAAATGCACACGTAGAAGAGACATCTGATGTTGAGGATACGGAAACTGGAAGTGCAGAAGATAAATCTGGAGATTCAGAAAATGAATCTGAAGGGAATGACGAAGCCGAGAAGTAAGACGGCCGTCAACCTGGGGAACTTGAGATAGGAAAATGAAACTCCCTGGTATTAAACAATTCTGGAAGGAGAGGCACTTAAAGATTTGGGTTGGTGCCTTTTTTTTCGCTTTACTCCTCTGGTTGTTGGTGGTCTCAGAGAGGGAATATATTCATACGCTCGATATTCCTATCGAAATCAGGAATATTCCCGCTCGCAAGACACTAAGTGCAGAGATAGTACCTACTGCAGAAGTACGATTTCGTGGCACAGGCAGAGCTCTATTTCAATCTATTCTGCTGAAGTCGCTGTCGAACTTCAAGCTGGTTCTGGATATGGACAGAATAAAAACAGAGTACGATTTCGATTTGAATAACTACTACAAAGAACATCCCGAGAAGGTAGTAATTCCAGATGGTTTTGATATCCAGTATATCAGTGTTGTTCAACCAGATTCTGTCCACATTGCTCTTGACGACAATGCGGAACGGGCTGTTCCTGTTCGGGTCAATGTATCGATAAAACCTGCACAGGGCTTCGTGCAGGTTGGTGAGTTAACCTACTCTCCCAGAAGTATAGAATTGAAAGGCCCTAAAACTGAAGTGATTCCTGTGAAAACTATCTCCACGAAGTGGCAGGAATTCAAGGGGCTTTTTTCCGATTTGAACGTGATGGTGGAATTGGATGTTGATTTTCCTCAGACAGTGGAAGTATCACCCCAAATAATAAGTATTCATGCTGATATACAAAGTATTGGAGAAAGGATATTAACTGAAATTCCTGTTCAGCTTTTGAATGAGCCTTCGGATTTGAAGGTGTATCCTAATCCCTCTGTGGTTTCATTGACAGTAAAGGGAGGAGTTGACTACATCGCTCAAGTTGATGCTTCTGATATCAATGTATCAATAGATTTTTCAAAATGGCAGCGAGACAATGCTTACTATGAGCCAACTGTAAAGGTTCCCGCAGATATTCTCGGATATTCAGACCTCTCTCCTAAAAATATTGAATTAGTAGTTACCCGGGTCCGCGATTGACAGTTCTTGGCATTGAAACCTCATGCGATGAGACGGCTGTTGCCATTTGTCGCAATGGGAAGATTATCTCTTCTGTAACTGCAGTTCAGACCATCCATGAACAGTTTGGAGGCGTTGTGCCGGAGATGGCTTCACGAGAGCACGAGAAGCATTTGTCAGCTACTGTCCGGCATGCTTTGATTCAAACGGATACTACCAAATCCGAATTGGATGCTATAGCAGTTACGAGAGGACCTGGCCTCATGGGAGCCTTACTGACTGGCGTTAATTTTGCTAGAGGTCTGGCTCAGGGATTGGATATCAGATGTCTGGGTATCAATCACATTGAAGCGCACATATTCGCGAACTTCATTGCCTGTCCGGAGTTAGAATATCCGTTCCTATGCCTTTTGGTCTCCGGAGGACATACTCAGATTTGGCAGGTGAATGACATTGGTAAATATATACTCCTCGGTGAAACCCGGGATGATGCTGTGGGAGAAGCTTTCGATAAGGGGGCTCGGCTCTTGGGATTGACATATCCCGGAGGTCCAGCAATAGAAGCTGCCTCCTACCTGGGTGATGAAAGTGCGGTTAGATTCCCGCAGGCCTTCAGTGAGTCGGATGAAATCGAGTTCAGTTTCAGCGGGTTGAAGACTGCTCTTCGGTATTATCTCGATGAATGGGACAAGAATGAATCGAAAGTATCTTTAGCAGATATATCAGCCAGTTATCAGTTATCTATCGCGGAAGTTTTGGTAAAAAAGCTTCGACAGGCAGTGAAGAAAAGTGGAATCAAAACCGTAGTTTTGGCGGGAGGTGTGGCTGCAAATAGACGCCTCCGAAGAGAAGTTCAAGAGGTTCTTTCTGACTTAAGACTCCTTTTCCCTGAGTTGGAGTATTGTACTGATAACGGTGCAATGGTCGCATTTCTCGGCGAAATCTATCTGGGAAGGAATTCACTTTTCACAGAGGAACTTTTAGTAGTACCAAACTTAAGTCTCAAGGATTGATCTTTATCTTCTGTCACAGCACATGTTAATGTCTCCCTGGGTTATTTTTCTGCTTTTCGTGTTATTCGCATTTATCTCCGTAATATCGTATCGTAAAATTCGGACAGGAAACAGGAGAGGATGGCGTATTCTTCTATTGTTACGTTTATTGGTGTTGGGTGTTGTGTTTCTTCTTATTGCTGATATAAAACTATCCCACACTACGGAGTTGATAAAGATACCTGAAGTCAAGATTTATTTGGATAATTCTGTCAGTGTTGCACATCACCGTTCCCTTTCGCCAGATGCTCTCAAGAGCGGTTACGAGGGAATTGCTGCCGCTATTGGTAAGAAAGCTTCCGAATCTGAATATGACATTCTTGTGAAGCTGCATTCATTCGGTTCTGAAATCAGGGATCTGAAATCTATTTCGACTGATATTGACTTCACTGATCCATCTACCAATCTCTCTGCGATTATGGAAAGTGAGACCAATTGGGCTGCAGATAGATTTGTCGCAGGAATCGTTGTAGTTACGGATGGTCAGATTACAAGTGGCAGTGATCTTTCGAAGATAGCTGCTGATTCGGGAATTCCAGTTCATATTGTGGGTCTTGGTGAGGAGACGCCCATGGTAGATATACATCTGGAAAGAGTGGATGCCCCCACAGTTGCCGTACGGGGAGAGTACGTAACAGCAGAGGCGGTTATTTCTGCCATAGGTAATTTTCGGGAAAAAGTACACGTAACCTTGAGAAGGGGAACGGAGGTTCTTGGTACCAAATCGATTGCTCTCTCAGGTCAGGGATCCCTGAGACCAGTCAGGTTTCAATTTCAATTAAACGAATTGGGTGAGAACAAATTCAATGTACAGGTGTCTTCACTTCGCCGTGAACTCAATGTTGAGAATAACCGGAGTTCTTTTTTGATTACCGCTCTACGTGACCGATTTCGTGTTGCATTGATAACAGGTGTGGCATCTCCTAACAGCGGATTGTTGAAACGGATTCTGGAAAGCGAAGACAGGTTTACTGTAGATCACTATGTTAAAACGAAAGCGGGATGGTCAAAATCCATAGCACTTTTTTGGCGAGCAGAATATGACTTGGTTGTGCTCGATAATGCTCCGAGTACAAACATGAGCAGGAGGTGGGTTAAAGATTTACAGCATAAGCTTGATCGAGAAGAAACTGCATTGGTATTTGTTGCAGGGTCAAGTGTAGAAGAAAAACAGCTGCCTGGCACACTTGCCATGTTAGGTTTACAGGAGTTGTTTACTGGAACTGTCGATGTGACTGGAAAACCACTCTTTAAACAAGATGCAATATATCATCCAGTGTTTTCCGGATTTGCCGCGAAGTTTGATAAGCTTTCCCTTCCTCCCATTACTTTGTCGGTATCCGCGGAGCCAAAAACCGAATCTGTGAAGACGACAGCAATTCTCGATGAAACAACAGAAGCGGCATTATTTACACTTGGTGTATACAAAAGCTCAGAGAGTATAACTAATCGACGAGTCGCAGCATTTTTATCAGATGGACTCTGGTCTTTGCACTTTAAGACCCTGCGATTAGCTGACCAGCAGTTCGTAAAACAGTGGTGGAAACGACTATTTAACTGGCTTGCAGGTACTACTGGGAAAGAGACTCTTTATTTCCGGTTGAACAAAACCAGTTATCAGCAGGGAGAACCTGTCTATGTTTATGGAACTGTACTTTCTCTTGATAAATCTGCTATGAGCACGGATCAAGTGGTAGTGAAGGTGATTGAAGAAGATGGTCAAGAAGAGTCTGTTCATCTCAGCTATATCGAGGACGAGGGACAGTGGCAGGGAGGTTTGCATGCGTTTAAGCCTGGAGAATACAAGTATGTTATATCCGTCATTAGAGACGAATCTGTGCAGCAGGAGACATGGGGAATCTTTACCGTGGAAGAAAGCCAAGTTGAACTAAACCGTGTATTTCTCGCCCGGCAGGCTCTGGAGACTTTAGCTGATAAGAGCGGAGGCTCCTATCATTCGTGGGTACGAAGAGAAGATGTAGTAAACAGCCTGGAACTTAGTCCAAGAGAAGACGTAATCTCTTCAACCAGAAAGGTCAGTCATTGGATTCCGTTGTCCTTAGTGATTTTTGTATTGCTAACTGCTGAATGGATATTACGAAGAATGTGGGGACTTCAATAGCCCGGGTCAAAGAGTTTGATTTTATCGAATGGAAGTGATACCTTTGTCCCAACTTAAAGCGGGAGAGATGTGAAGCGAATTACAGTAATTGGCACCGGATACGTCGGTTTAGTGACAGGAGCGGGACTGTCGGATTTTGGTAATCAAGTGGTTTGTACAGATATTAATGAAGATAAGATCAATAGACTATTAGCTGGTGAAATTCCCATCTATGAGCCCGGGCTTAAGGAGCTTTTAGATAGGAATGTTTTTGCTGGACGTCTTTCATTCAGTACAGATATTCCGCCTGCTGTTAAAGATTCAGAGGTAGTGATTATCGCGGTGTGGACACCAATGGGAGAGGATGGAGGTGCTGATCTGACGGCTGTAAAATCAGTTGCTAAAATGATAGGAGAAAATCTTAACGGATTTAAAGTCATTTGTACCAAAAGTACGGTCCCTATCGGAACGGGTAATGAGATCAGAAAAATAATAGAAGAATTGTCAGGTGGATCCCATGAGTTTGATGTTGTCTCTAACCCGGAATTTCTAAGAGAGGGCTCTGCGGTAAAAGACTTTCTGATCCCTGACCGCATTGTAATTGGGTGCGAATCGGAGAAGGCTCTGGAAGTGATGAAGCAGGTTTATCGTCCGCTTTTTATCAATGAGACACCTATAGTTTCAACTGATGTGGTAACAGCAGAGACAATAAAATATGCATCAAACGCTTTCCTTGCTGTGAAAATTTCTTACATTAACGAATTGGCAAATCTGTGCGACACTACTGGCGCTGATGTGCACATAGTAGCACGGGGTATGGGTCTGGACGGGCGGATTAGTCCAAAGTTCCTGCACCCCGGACCTGGTTTTGGCGGGTCGTGTTTTCCAAAAGATACAAATGCACTGGTACAGATTGCAGCGGAGAAAGAAGTTGAAATGCAGGTCGTTAATGCTGCTATTTCTGCGAATAGTATTCAGTGGCAGCGGATTACGAAAAAGCTCGATTTGCTGTTTGATGATAATCTTGAAGGCGAGATAGTTGCTGTACTGGGATTGACCTTTAAGGCAAATACTGATGATGTCAGGCAGTCACCCGCTACTCCAATTATTAAGCATATACTTAAACAAAAAGGGTATGTCAGAGCGTATGATCCTGAGGGAGTGGTCAACATGAAGAAACTGCTCCCCGAAATAGACTACTGTGGAACTATTGAAGAAGCAGTGGACGGAGTGGACGGTGTTGTTGTCATGACTGAGTGGCATGAATTCCGGGGAATGGACCTGAAGAAAGTAGCTGATCTCATGAACGGAAATATCATTATTGATGCCCGGAATATACTTGATCCAGGAGAACTCAAGAGAAACGGTTTAGTATTTGAGAATGTAGGAAGGCCGAATGTAAAATGAGCAGTATCAGAGATGTAATAATAAAACAGCTCGTAGTACACCGGGATATACCTGACAGGGAAGACGGCACTGTAGAACCGGGCTTTCTCATGGAAGTCCTTCGAGATGATGACAAGCTTCTCACCAGGTTTGGACAGACAACTTTCACCGTAGCCTACAAAAATACAATCAAAGCATTTCATTGGCACAAGAAACAGGACGATCTATGGTTCATTGCCTCTGGGAGAGTCGTCGTTGTCCTGCATGACCTGCGCAAGGATTCTGATACCTTTGGAGTGACTCAAGTGATTCCAGCAGGTGAAGACGATTATAAGTTAATCCTCATCCCTACTGGAGTAGCGCACGGATACAAGGTTATCAGCGAAGAACCGGTAATGCTTTTCTACCACACTACGGAAAGCTACAATCTTGATTCTCCTGATGAAGAACGGATTCCGTGGGATGATACCGCTATTGGGTTTGATTGGGATACATTGAAATGAAAACTTATCTGGTAACAGGCGGCTGTGGATTTATCGGTTCAAATTTTGTTCGATACCTTCTAGTAGAAGAGAACGAATGCCGTGTGGTCAATCTGGACAAGTTGACCTACGCCGGTAATCTGGAGAATCTCAGCGATTTAGCAGATGATAATCGTTATACTTTTGTACGTGGTGATATCTGTGATGATAAAGTTGTAGAAGCCGTCTTTTCTGATTATCATCCGGATGTTGTATTCAATTTCGCTGCGGAAAGTCATGTGGATCGTTCCATCGGGAAACCGGATGATTTCATTCGTACGGACATGTTTGGTGTGTTTACTTTGCTGGAGGCGATGAAGGTCCATGGCGGAGAACTCTTCGTACAGATTAGCACCGACGAAGTGTATGGAAGCATCGAGAAAGGAGAGTTCACTGAGACAGATCCGCTCATGCCGAGTAATCCCTATTCAGCCAGTAAAGCAGGGGGTGACCGTTTGGCATACTCCTACTTCGTGACCTACAAGCTGCCGGTCATCGTGACAAGAGCCAGCAACAATTATGGACCATACCAGTATCCGGAAAAACTTATTCCGCTATTCGTCACCAATGCCCTGGAAGACCAGCCCCTGCCCCTCTATGGTGATGGGAAAAATGTACGTGACTGGCTCTATGTAGAAGACCACTGCAGTGCACTACACTTTCTTATGACTAAGGGTACACCCGGTGAGACGTACAACATCGGCGGCGGAAACGAAATGCAGAATATTAACATTACGAAGCTAATTCTTGATTATCTGAAAAAACCGGAAAGTCTGATTCACTTCGTAGAAGATCGCCAGGGACACGACCGGCGATATGCACTTAGTATCGGGAAAATTCAACAGCTTGGATGGAACCCAAAGCATGACTTTTCTGAAGGAATTAGGAGAACAATTGATTGGTATGTGGAGAATGATGCGTGGTGGCGAAAAATTAAGGCAGGGGATTTCCGTGAGTACTATGAACAAGCATATAACTTGAGAGCCGAATGAACAGGATTTTGACGACAGTATTGATTATAGTAGTTATCCCATGGGTTTCTTCTGCCCAAACCTTCGGTAGACTGGAACTGGGACCATCTGAGGAGGAAGAAGATTCTGTACTTCCTTCTGCAATATCAGTTCCTCTGGAAAAACCGGTATCTGCTGATACATATGTTGTTGGTCCCGGTGATAAACTGGCCATTAATATCCTTACCAGCAAAAGTTTGACTATTCCTCTAACTGTTACACCTACAGGTGATCTAATAATCCCCTCTGTAGGAGTGCTTCCTGTGGCTGGTGATACTCTTACCCAAATGGTGAATAAAGTGAGAGACTTTGTAAAGGAACAGGCATATCCAAATGCAAAAGTGACATTAGCCTTGACAGAATTGAGGACATTTCTGGTACAGGTTATTGGAGCCGTGAACCAGCCCGGTTTTATTGAAATCACTCCAACAATTAGACTGGGTGATCTGGTAGAGCTTGCTGAGGGGTTCCACCAGCTTGCCAGGGAATTCGATATCACCATTCGCAGCATTTCTGGTGAAGTGCACAAAGTAGATTTTCTACAGTTTATATTGAATGGAAATCTTGAACACAAT
>CAZHRR010000078.1:0-10798 GCA_964534955.1 uncultured bacterium | reverse complement strand
GCTGATGGTTCCGGTGTTTTAAGGGTTTCCAGTCCTATAAATCCATTCGATGGCGTGGTTGATGAGGTACGAGTATCAGATGTAGTCCGCTACACCGGAGGCTTTGTCCCGCCGGCAGAATTTATTCCCGATGCCAATTCGATTGGTCTCTGGCACTTCAATGAGGGTTCAAGAGACGCCACCACACCTGCCGCTTATGACGCCAGTGGAAATGGCCGGCACGGCACAATTGCGGGAATACCAGCCTGGATTGACGGTCCGCCATTCCTGCCGGATACGCTGAGCTATCTGGTCATAAACGAGATTATGCAGAATCCATCTGCAGTAACCGATGGGGTGGGGGAATGGATTGAAATCTATAACCAGGGGATTACGCCCATCCATTTTGACGGTTGGACGCTGAAAGACGATGGCTCTGACAATCATACCATTTCATCATCGGAGTTTCAAGTTTTGCCCGATGGATATGTTGTCCTGGGTATCAATGCCGATACCAGTGTGAACGGCGGAGTGGAAGTGGATTATACCTTCAGCACCTTTTCACTCAGTAATGCCGGCGATGAGGTTGTCCTCTTGGATGGCATGAGCAACGAAATAGATCGTGTGGCTTATGACGATGGCGTCACCTTCCCCGATCCCACCGGCGTCTCCATGGAACTCATTGCTCCCTATCGGGACAATTCAGCAGGCGCCAACTGGATAGAAGCCACCCTGACATACGGTGACGGAGACCTCGGTTCTCCAGGCCGGAAGAACGACGCCTATTCCGGTCAGATCGTGGTGGCAGATACACTGCTGAACTTTGGCGGTGTCGTGGAGGGCGATGAAGCGTTGCTATCCTTTATTATTCACAACAGTGGCGTAAAAGAGTTAGTGATTGATGCCATGGCCACCCAGACAGGTGAATTCACTCCTGATCCTGCCAGTGCGGTAGTACCGATCGATGATTCTCTAACAGTGAATGTGACGTTCATTCCTTCCGTGCCAGGCGATTTTGTGGATACACTCACCATCTCCTCTGATGATCCCAACACCCCTGTGGTTTCAGTTGCTCTTCAGGGTTACGGCATCAGTGAGCTGCAGGACATTGTGGTCAGTTCCGCCACCGAGGACAGCGTCTCCGCCATCAATTTCCCGCTCACACGCATCGGCACACCCCGGCAGGAGGTTCTTACAGTTACCAATATTGGAGCGGCGGTACTGGAGATTGATGAAATTACCATCACGGGTGATGCCGTTTTTTCCGTGGACACCTCTTCCGCTATGCTGCCTTGGAATGATACTGTATTAGTGACCGTAACCTTTGATCCCTTGGCGGAAACGGACTATTCTGCTGTTCTATTGTTTGGCAGCAACGACCCGGACGAAGGTACGTATCAGGTGCAATTAACGGGCATTGGTTCACAGCATATCGTGCTCTTTGTACCCTCTGAATATCCTACCATCCAGGCGGCATTAGATACAGCTTTTTCAGGAGACACTGTGGACGTGGCAGTAGGGACTTACTATGAGAATATCGTTTTCCCCGATTCTAATGTGGTCCTCCGTGGAGCAGGACCGGATTCCAGTATCATTGACGGTGGTGGGAATGGTAAGGTTGTTATTTTTGAATCGGGACATGATACTACTACAGTTTTAGAAGGGTTTTCTATACAAAATGGAATGGCTAATGATGGCTATGGTGGTGGTATATATTGTTATCTATCCAGTCCCCAATTATATAATTTATTGGTGATTGATAATACATCATCTAATCATGGCGGGGGTATAGCTTGTTTTTCTAATTCTAGTCCTTGGATAGAAAATGTTATTGTCAGTAGTAACTATGCTAGTGGTCAGGGCGGTGGTATATGGTTGTATGATTCTTCAAATGCTGTGTTGCATAACGTAACTATTTATAATAATACTTCTGCAGCAACTGGTGGAAATGATGGTGGTGGTGGTATTAAGTGCTATCAATCAAGTCCATTCCTAACTAATGTGACTATTGTAGGAAATTCTGCTTTTATCGGTGGAGGCGTTCTTATAAATAATTCTAGTAGTCCGACTTTAGTTAATTCTATTCTGTGGAATAATTCACCAGAGGAATTACATTTTTATCAAGGCAATGATCCCAATTCCATCACCATTTCCTATTCCGATATCCAGGGTGGTCTCGACAGCATCGTCACCAACGACAATGGCACGGTGAACTGGGGGGATGGCAACATTGATACCGATCCTCTGTTTACTGCTCCTGCTACTGGCGATTTTACCCTCCAGTGGGGTTCACCAGCCATAGATGCCGGCGATCCGGCCAGTGATCCTGATCCCGACGGTACGGTGACCGATATGGGGGCCTACTACTACGACCAGACCTTCCAGCCGCCGGAGGCTCCAACAGGGCTTGACTACATTGCCGAAGCCACCAGCGTTACCGTCACGTGGTCCCCCAATACTGAAGCTGACCTGACACACTATGTTCTCTACCGCAGCGAGGATTCTGTGGTGTTCGATTCCCTCGATCTGGTTCTAGCTCCAGATACCTTCTTCTCAGATAATACGGCTAATCTGAATATGGTCAACTACTACACCATTGCTGCCGTAGACACTGGAAACAACGCCAGTAACCTGTCAGACGCCCTGGAGGTAAGCTATCCCATCGTTGCAGCCTCAGAGGATACTGTTAGCTTTGGTGGATTAAATGTGGTGGACGGTGAGTTTGACCAGACACTACTTACACTCTACAACGACGGTAGTGATACACTTGCGGTGGACTCCATCTACATTGCTGGTGGAGAAGTAAGTTATTTTGGTGTAGAGATTAGTAGCAGGAAGTCTGAAGTAGCAGGTAGCATTAGGCAGGGGCGGTTGTCAAGTGGCAGTTGGCAGAGGCAGTTAACAGATAATAACGAGCAATCAGTCGTTGGTCATAGACAAGGGCATGTGACTCGCTATCCCGAAACTTCTGGATTTCGCACTACAGAGCAGAAAGGTAGTACCTTGGAAAAGAAAAATAAAGAAAAGTTGCGATCTCGTCCCTTAAACGAGGATGTTAAAAAGCCACTGTTGGTACAATCACCGCTAACGGGATTACCACGTCACCGACCAGGGCGGGATCTGACTGCCACTGCTACCCCGGTGAAATACACTTCGCATTTCACGGGGCAAGCTGCTACTGCCACTGCCTACTTTACAGAAATCCTCCCCGGCGACAGTCTGGAGTTAATCCTCACTTTCGCTCCGCAAGATACAGGAGATTTCACGGATGAGCTGATTGTTATCAGTGATGATCCTACAGGCAGCGACAGCCTGTTCGTAGCTCTAATCGGTACAGGTGTTGCGCCGCTAATTTCCACGGGTCAGGATAGTGTCAACTTTGGCTCCGTCCGGCAGGATAGCACGGAATTTGTCTTCTTTCCATACATTAATACAGGAACAGATACTCTCCATGTAACCAGTTTTACCCTGTCTGCGACTGGTTTTAGCGCTAATCTTGGTGATGATCTCCCCATAAACCTCGAGCCGGGGGAGAGTAAGGATGTCACGGTCGGGTTCACCCCAGACGCAGAGGGGACTTTCGTGGATACATTGAGAATCTTCAGTGATGCCTACGGTACAGCTGTTATCGAGATACCTCTCTCAGGTGAAGGTGTGAAGCCAACTATAGATGTAGCGGTATCAGAGCTGCTGTTTGGCAATGTCCGTAGAGACAGTACTAAGGCAATGGCTTTTGATATTACCAACTCCGGTTCGGACACTCTCCTTCTCACCGATATTTCGGTCACTGGGGAGGTCTTTGAGGTTACTCCATCTTCAGCGGCACTCGCTCCTGCGGGGAGCCAGGAAGTAACTGTTACATTCACGCCTCCGGACTCCATTGGTTACCAGGAGACGATTACAATTGTTCACGATGATCCGGATGAAAATGATATTCTGGTTACTCTGTATGGCCAGGGTGTCGTGCCTGTCATCGAAACTTCGGATGAGGAATTAAGCTTCGGTCCTGTAGCTGTAAATAGTGACAGCACAATTATAATGACAGTGTCAAACACGGGGAATGACACGCTGACTATAGACTCTGTCTACACGGTAGATCCCCTATTCACAGTGGAGTTGGGTGGAGGTACTGCTGCTGTTGAAGGGACAAATAGTAGCCATAGGAATCATGGTGTAACCAAAGGATTATTGCGTTCCGGAAAGGGATCATCTTTCGGTTTAACTGCCACTCCTGCGATTCGTGTTCGAGATGAATCCTTACTAATCCTCTCTGGTGATGGACAGGGTAGCACCAGTGTAGAAGCTTCTTTCGATGTAGGAGAGACTCTGATCCCGCCGGGTGGGAGTATCGAACTATGGGTAACCTTCGCTCCCGTAGACACGGGGGATACAGCAGCGTCCCTCTTCATTCTGTCTGACGATACTGAGCAGATGGTGGCCCAAATTGCGCTGTATGGAAGAGGCGTAGCGCCGTTCTTGGCCCTGTCTCATGAATCCTACGATTTCGGTCCGGTGACAGCCGATTCCACAGCTACAACCACGTTTACCCTTACAAATGTTGGTGAAGTTGATTTGGTAGTATCGGACATCTCCGTAGATGATGAGCATTTCTCGGTTGAACCCCAGATGTTTGCGGCTATCCCACCGGAGGGGAGTGAGGATATAACAATCTCTTTCACACCCGATACGGTGGACACATTCCCGGCTGTACTGACAGTGACGTCCAACGACCTCTATGTTGCAGATAAGACCGTTGATCTTGGTGGCTCCGGGATCGCCTCGAGTATTGAACTTTCCGCAAGCTCACTCTATTTCGGGAATACGGCCGACAGCACCATCGCTGTTATAGTTAGCAATACTGGATCTGACACACTGCAGATTCTGAGTATAACTGAAGTGTCGAATTTCACCCTGTCGTTTGTGGAAGGTGACCTGCCTATCGAGATTCTTCCCTCCGGGAGCGCAACACTGCAGATCCAATTCGACGCCGGCAGCGCGCCTGGTCACTACAGCGGCACTGCGACTCTCCACACCAGCGCTTTCATGAGCAATGATGTGACCATTGATCTGGATGCGTTCTATTTGGTAGCTCAATCTGTCGACTTCGAACAGGTACTGATCAACCGGGATAGTGTGACTGTCATTGCTCTAGAGAACAACGGCAGCGATACGCTCTTTATTGCGTCTACCTCCACTTCGTCGGGATTGTTTAGCGCTTCACCTGAGAGCAATAACATTCTGCCGGAAACTTCAATGGATATCACCCTATCGTTCTCACCGGAAGAAAAAGGTGTTTTCACTGATTCCGTAGTCATGGAATTTGAGGGCTTGGCAGAATCGGTCATCATGTTCGCACTGTCGGGAGAAGGGATTACCTATCCGGCAGCGGCATACAATTCCACTTCCTTTGGAATAACCACGGTGCAGGGGACAGATGTTTCGTTCGATCTGGTGGTCTCGAATGAGGGTGATTATCCACTCGATTATCAGCTCGCAGTTGATGCCTTCTGGGTGGCGTATGAGTGGCTGAGCCTCTCCAGTCAGTCGGGGCAGGTATCTGGTGGAAGTTCAGATACCGTTGTTGTGAGCGTGGTAGAGACGGCGAATTTGGACGATGGTGACTATCTGGGGTGGCTCTACATCACGACCAATGCCGGTCCAGACCTCGGTTCAGCTATCGATACGGTGGATGTGGATCTGACGCTTCTTCCTTCGGGGAGTGAGGTTGCCAGCGGAGACACAAGCATAGCGGGAGGGAATCAGCCTCCCTTCGAGATGACAGATGATGAAGGGAACTCGTTAGGTGTGGTCATCGACTTCACCGCCGGGCAGGGTGGTGATATTTCAGTGACGGCTGTTCCAACGTCACCACCGTCAGACTCTGCCACAGGTTTTTATGATCCTGATGGAGACGTCACAATTCCCCTCTTTGCCAGTTTCTACTGGGAAGTCACGAGTACCATTCCATCCGGTTTTGTAGCGGACATTATCTTTGACTATTCCAGCCTTCCGGGAGTAGAGAATCCCAGTTTACTCCGACTTGCCAAACGGCAAAACCTGGCCGGCCCAGGAATCATGTGGGAATTCATTTCTTCTGGCTCGATTGAAGTGGATGCGCAAGACAAGACGATTACTGCCAGGGACCAGAATGAATTCAGTCAGTGGACAGTGGCTTCTGATTCTGAAGACAATTCTTTCGAGGACACGCAGGCTCCCGCCATCACTGCTATTTCAATCTCACCTACAGCTCCGGGAGTGCTGGAAGCTGTAAATGTCTCGGCATTCGTATCCGATGAATCGGTGATTTCAACTGTGAACCTGTTGTACCTAAAGGGTGGTACTTCCGTGTATAGCCAACTCCCCATGACCCTCGACGGCGGGGGCTACAGCGCCGCAATTCCGTCGTCAGATGTTACACTCACGGGTCTAGCGTACTTCATTCAAGCGTCTGATGAGCACGAGTTTAGCAGTACGTCGGATACTCTGGGTATTCCGGTGAAATTCCCTGCTAATTCCCTCTCCAGTACTATCTCCGGAAGTCCCATCAGCGGAGGCTTCCCGAAGGATAAGTGGCGCATGATTTCAGTGCCGGCTAATCTCGATGATAACTCCGTAGCCAACACCATAGGCGATGAGTTTGCAGTGGCCTCGTCTAATACTACATGGCAGATGTTCCAGTGGACCGGCTCAAGCTGGGCCGATGCTTCCAGCTTATCAGCGGGAGAGAGCTACTGGCTCTACCAGATGGTGGCTGATAATGTGGCCATCACAACGGGCAGTGGAACATCGGTTGATATGGAAGAGGCAGAATTGACTATTAAGTCCGGGTGGAACCTTATCAGCTCGCCATATGCCTTTAAGGTCGCGGTGGATGCCGATCAAGGCGTGTTCTACGGTCCCATTACATACGGCAACGGCAGCGAGGGATGGACCGATATAGTTACTGAGCTGTCACCGTGGGCCGGTTATGCCATCTACAACCGCACCACATCTGACAAGACGCTAACTGTGGATCCCACAGCGGATGGCGGTTCAGTAGCTCGACTAACAGATCAGGATATTGGTGGGTGGTTGATCCAGTTGAAAGCATCGGCAGGGGATTACTCCGATGAGGCAAATTACGTGGGTCGCTTAACCGAAGCTGAAGATCAGCTGGACAGTTATGATAATCCCGAACCACCCTATATCGACGGCTACGTCTCGCTGGCTATGGACAGGCTTGAGTGGGGCGCAGGACTGCCGCGTTTCTCCAGTGATGTCCGTTCCGCAGACGAGGTGGATGGTGTATGGGATATTGATCTTCACGTGCGGAAGGTCAGAAGCCCGGTAACAATTGCGCCGGAGATTCATGGCACTCTGCCCGCTGAGTTCAAAGCGGTACTTCTCGATCTGCTTTCACGGGAGCAGAAAGATATTCTCGCGGGCGAAACGGTACTCATTACGGATGCCCGGGAGGATTTCCCCTATCATCTGAAGGTCATTGCCGGTTCGCCTGACTTTGTGGATCGAACGGTCAGGGAGACACTGGCGGCTCTGCCGGAGAAACTAACCCTTCATCAGAACTACCCGAATCCGTTCAATCCTACCACAAGGATAGCTTTTGCACTGCCTCGGCCGGAGAAGGTATCGCTGAAGATTGTAAATCTATTAGGGCAGGAGATTATAACCCTAACCGACGGGTGGTACGATCTCGGTTACTACGAAGTGGTGTGGGACGGAAAGGATGCATTCGGACAGGGCGTCGCCTCCGGGATGTACATTTCTACTCTTACTTCGGGTGATAAGTTCATCACACGGAAGATGCTATTATTGAGGTAACCATAGTTGCGACGCACTTTTCCCGCAGGGACTCCTTTGGAGGAAGTGCGTCGCAACTATCACTATCAAATACGTCGCAACTGAATAACTCCTGGCTCGTCGAGAAACTATATTCGAAGCCAGTGCTGTCCAAAAAATCGAAGTTTTTGATCACCATTATCGAGGAAAGATAACGACTGTCGGATTATATTTTTATCTGTTCAATTAACGATCCCCCAACACTAACAAAGCCTGTTGAACACCTACGGAGTTCGTATCGGTTTCCTATTCAATCCCCCTATAAATATACAATCCCTACGGGATTAGTTAATAACGCCGACTCCGTTGGGAGTCGAATATTTATAGCAACTATTGAAACATACTATACAACGCCGTAGGTGTTGAATGTCTGTATATTATCTCCATTTCATACAAACGTTTTGGACAGATATGATTCGAAGCAGGATACTACTATCACATTTACAATCGTGGAGTAGATAGACAAAATATCTTCTTAACGAGTGAGAATTATCGGTTCCTTCTTAGTCGCCTCTTTAGCTACGTTGTCCGTGATCAAATAAGCGTCATTGCTTACTGCCTCATGCCGAATCATTACCACTTACTTCTACGGCAAGATAGTGACACTTCGATATTGGTTTGTATGCAATCTGTTTTCAACAGCTATACAAAAGCCTTCAATAGAATGTTTGATCGCTCGGGTACACTCTTTGCCTGCCCGAATGATGTCAGGCGGGAGGGACCATTCAAAAGTATTCTTATTGATTCAGCAGATTATCTGAGGCATATGTGTAGATATATTCACAGGAATCCAATTGACTGTGCGGTACCTTTGGTCTCATCGCTAGAGAAATGGGAATACTCGGATTATCCCAATTGGGCGGGTTTCAGATTTAACGAAATGTTCAATGACGAAGTTTTAAAAAAGTATTTCGGTAATAGTAGGGCTTACACAGAATTTGTGTTTGAGTATAAATTGTCAGAGAAGATGTTGAAGAAATTGAAACCATATTTCATTGATTTTATCCACTGAATCCTCTTGCAAAAGCCGGCGATTTTGGCTATTGTTATCCCCGTCACAGCTACGTTGAAAGAAATTTGTTAATTTCCCCTTGCATTAGAATGGACTGATTATGACACATTTGTTGAAAAAAATGCTTTGTCTTTATCTTGCCTGGGCATTGGTATTTCTCTCCTTACCGGTGAATGTTCTGGCCCAGTATGGAGAAAAGATTCCCGTCGCCATCCTTGACCTCGAGGGACGTGGTATCTCTGATCTCGAGGCTGCTACACTCACTGATCGCCTCCGCTCGGAAATGGTGGAAGTGGGTGCCTTTGTTGTAGTGGAGCGCGGTCAGATGGAAATGCTCCTTGAAGAGCAGGGCTTCCAGCAGACAGGCTGTACGTCAGCCGAGTGTGCGGTGGAGGTTGGTAAACTTTTGGGTGTGCAGAAGATGGTCACCGGAAGCATCGGTAAACTGGGAGAACTCTACACGGTAGATGCCCGCATGTTTGATGTACAGACAGGTGAGATCGAGCGTGTCTCCAAGCGGGAACACCGGGGTGGAATTGAAGGGCTCATCGACCTCCTCGGAGTGGTAACAAAGGATTTGGCGGGTATTAAGGAGGTGGAAGAGGAAAAGGAAGAAGTGGCAGTGGCAGAAGCAGTTAAAGAGGAAGCACCGAAAAAGAAGGGCAGCAAAAAATGGCTCATGTGGATAGGAGTTCTCGCTGCCGCTGGCGGCGGAGCAGCCTATTATCTATCCACACAGGGAGAGGAAACGGCTGACCTCCCGCTGCCTCCGAACCCGCCGCAGAATCCGTGAGGAAAGAGAAAGTACCCGGCACTTCAGAACTGCAGGGTACTTAAGAAAAGCATGGATAGAAAACCTTCTAATAAAATTTCAAAAAGGGATGAACCCTGAGTTATCAACATCAGAACCTTAATTCCCGCCGCAATGATGGATTGACAAATTATGATGCATGAAATAGAAGATATTGTCACTCAAATCCAAAAAAGGTTTGACCCGGAAAAAATCATCCTGTTTGGTTCACACGCTTATGGAACTCCGGATGAAGACAGTGATGTTGATCTGTTGGTCGTAATGGATTGGCAGGGATCTGCACGAAACCAGGCTGTGAAAATATTACAGAACTTACAGTACCACGTTCCACTCGATCTTATTGTCAGATCACCGAAGCAAATAAATAAAAGAATAAATGAAGGAGATTTCTTTTTAAAAGATTTACTAGAAAAAGGGAAAGTCGTTTATGAACAAGATAACCAATGAGTGGATAATAAAAGCAGAAGGAGACTACCATACCTCTCTTCGTGACTACCGGGCACGAAAAAATCCAAATTATGATTCTGCTTGTTTTCACGCTCAACAATGTATTGAAAAATATTTTAAAGCTCTCCTGCAAAAAGAAAACACTTATTTTCCCAAAACACATGATTTAACTATTCTTTTGGACTTACTCCTTCCTCATTATCCCTTTTTAGAAGTATATCGTAACAACTTGAAAATGATTTCGGTTTTTGCTGTGGAGGTGAGATATCCGGGTGAATCTGTTACAAAAGATGAAACAAGAAAAATTATCAGGTTATTAAAACAAATTCGTAACGAACTGGTATCTTTATTAAGTGAAAGCAAATCAGGATGATGCTTTATTTAAGTGGAGAAGAAAAAAATATGTCATTAATTGAGTTTATTAGATTGGAAAACCACATGAGCGAACTGTTAGGGCAAAAAGTGAATTTGATTCTGAAAGATTCCTTAAAACCTTTGATTAAAGATAGTGTGCTGAAGCAGGCGCAGGAGATATGAAATCCACACAAGAAGTTATGATAATTCTTATGCAGCTCCAGGAAGAGTTGCAAAAAATCTACGGCTCCCGTCTAAAGAAAGTCTATTTATTTGGTTCCTATGCCCGAGGGGAGGCTGATGAGGATTCTGATATTGATGTTGCTGTTGTGCTTGATATGATTTCCAGCCGTTTTGAG
>CAZHRR010000077.1:0-10820 GCA_964534955.1 uncultured bacterium | reverse complement strand
CTGCTCACGACGCAATTGTTCCAAGGCACCAGCGATGGTGTATTTTTGTTCATAGAGCAGGTTCTTAATCTTGAGCACAAGTTCAATATCCTTCTGGCGATATTTACGGTTTCCTGCACGATTCTTCTGCGGTCGAAGCATGGGAAATTCAGTTTCCCAGTATCTCAATACGTACTGTTTCAGATCAACCAGATCGCTGACTTCTCCGATTGAGTAATATAACTTCTTAATTCCCGATTCCGTCTCTGTCATATCACTTAAAGTTATTCTTTATATCTTCCGTCTGCAAGCAATTAATGATGACGGTAGTCCATCTGAAAATTTACTTGATATATTCTAAAAACTGATAAGAGCAATTATTTAACAGTACCTGCAGCAATACTTGCATTATTACAGAACGAAATCACCATTTGTTTAACCACTTGATAAGTCGGGTTTTTTAGAAATAATCTTTTCGAAAGAGAACGTTCACTATCTGTCGCATAAATGTTCCACCGGTATAAACAATAACGTTCAGGATGTTTCATTCTGAATAAAGTAAACGGCAGCAGGATCTTCTTATACCCACAATCTATGGCAGTTTCAATAACCCTTTGGTCAGCTTTACCGAAGGGTGGAACCAAATATTCAATCGCAATACCAAACAGGTCTTCCATTTTCTTACGTGACCCTTCTAATTCATGCCTCAACTGCTTCTCTTCCATCCCTATTAGGCATCTGTGGCTCCTGGTGTGTGATCCGATGGTCCAGCCGGCACTCACGAGCTCTCTAACTTGCTGAATCGTTAGATGAGGGAATGTCAAAAAACCGAGATTGGAGTCCCATCTGTTCTTACGACCAATGTAATCGCTGATGAGAAACACTGATCCTTTACCTCTCGCTTCATCAATAATTGGATAAGCATTAGAAAAAACAGATTCGTATCCGTCATCAAATGTGAAAAATATCTTATCACTCCCTTCTGAATAATCCTCAAGAGGAGCTAAGGTTTGACCTAGTTTCTGGGAGATTGAAACATGGCGGCGAAATCTATTAGGAGTTATAGTAGTCAATCCCCACTCAAATCGAGTAGAGATCTTATGATACGTCAGGACAGGAAATAAACTCGTAACCTTTTCTCTTGTTGAATAAATGAAGTCTCCTTTCAATTAATAGAAGACTTTGTAAAGCCAAAGCCTTCTATCAATCAAATGGCGACAATTGCAATCACAGTTATTGTCTCTGATGTCGAGGACGTGGGCCTCTGTCGTGCCGTTTCTGATGTGGACGTCTTCCCCGATCATTTCGTGGCTTACGTGGTCTCTCTACATAACCTTCAGGAGGTTCCTTCAAAGCCTTCAAGCTGAGATCAAATTTACCGAAATCGCCCACTTCAATCACTTTAACTTTTACAGTCTGATTGAGCTTCAGTACATCTTCCACTTTGTTTGTCCGCTCATAAGCAATCTCGCTGATGTGCAGCAGTCCTTCCTTGCCGGGAACCAACTCCACGAAAGCGCCGAAATTAGTAATCCTTCGAACCTTTCCTTCAAAGATCAAACCTACTTCCGGTTCAGTGACCATCATTTCAACCATCTGCTTTCCTCTGGCGCAATCCTCTGCTGACATAGAGGAAATTACTACGATACCGTCATCATCCACTTCCACTTCACATCCACTTTCCTTGATGATGTTGCGGATATTCCGCCCCCCGGGACCGATAAGTTCACCGATCTTCTCAGGATCAATAGTGGTGTGTACGATTTTAGGAGCAAAAGCAGACAATTCCACACGCGGCCCATCAATTGCGTCTTTCATCAATCCCAAAATGTGCATCCTTCCGGCCTTGGCTTTCTCAAGAATTTGGCCAATGAGATTCTGACTGATGCCATCTATCTTTAGATCAACTTGGATCGAGGTGATTCCGTTGCTCGTTCCAGCCACTTTGAAGTCCATGTCACCAAAATGATCCTCCTCTCCCAGGATATCCGTGAAAAGAACTTCTTTTTCACCTTCCTTCACCAGTCCCACTGTCGCACCTGCCACAGGAGATGTGATGGGTACTCCGGCATCCATCAAAGCAAGTGAACCGGAGCAGACAGACGCCATGGAAGAAGAGCCGTTCGACTCCAGAATATCCGAAACAACACGCACTGTATAGGGAAAGTCCTCAAACTTAGGTAGCACACTCTTTAGCGCTCTTTCCGCCAGATTTCCGTGTCCCACTTCCCGGCGGCTGAGCCCCAGATAGCGTTTAATCTCACCTACACTGAACGGTGGGAAATTGTAGTGAAGCATGTACTTTTTCTTGAACTCACCGTCAATATCATCCACGTACTGTTCGTCAGATTTGGAGCCCAAGGTGATTGTACACAGACTTTGTGTCTCACCTCGAGTGAAAAGAGAACTTCCGTGTGTTCTCGGAAGGAATCCTAACTTAATGGATATTGGACGAATTTCATCCATACCTCTGCCATCAACGCGTTTACTCTGTAGAACATTGGAACGAAGCACTTTCTTGTATTGAGCTGTAACTAACTTTTTAATGTCACCTTCCTGCTCTGGAAACTCCTCTTCAAATTCCTCAACCAGTTCTGAAGTAAGGTCAGACACGGCAGTTTTTCTTTGACCTTTATCTTGAATGGTCATGATTTCAGTCATTCTGCCGCCGATTTTTCCCAAGACTTTATTCTCCAGCTCGGAGTCTATCTCAGGTTTCTCGACTTCACGCTTCTCAATAGAAAGTTCACTGCAGAAGTCCTTCTGAAACTTTATGATGTCTTTAATCACTTCGTGGGCATACTGTACAGCAGACAAAATTTCATCCTCAGATGCCTCTTTAGCTTCACCTTCCATCATGATCACATTTGCTTCATTTCCGGTTACCACCAAATCAAGCTTGCTCTCTTCAAGTTGCTGATAAGTGGGGTTCAATACCATCTTACCGTCAATGAGGCCAATTCTCACAGCTGCAATAGGCCCGTTCCACGGAATATCCGATGACATGAGTGCAGCGGAAGTTCCAATTGTTCCAATTACATCTGCGGGATTCTCTTGATCGGTAGACAGCAGATTAATGAAAATCTGTGTTTCGCAGCGGAATCCATCTGGGAACAACGGGCGTATGGGACGGTCGGTTAATCTGGCTGCAAGTATTTCCTTCTCAGTAGGCCTCCCTTCTCGCTTGAAGTACCCACCCGGAATCTTTCCAGCTGCATAACCTCGCTCTCTGTATTCTACAGATAGTGGAAAAAAGTCAATTCCCTCACGGGGTTCTGGACTTGCATTTACAGCTACCAATATGACCGTCTCTCCGTATGTTAATAGAACTGAACCGGCAGATTGTTTAGCCATTACTCCAGTTTCGAGCGTGAGCGTTCGCCCACCTAATTCAATAGATTTCTTGATTTCTTTATTCATTATTCTATTCTATTACCTTTCTTTTCTGTTCTCTTATCTTCTTATTTTGAGCTCATCAATCAGCTTCAAGTAGCTTTCATAATCTGTTTTCTGCAAATACTTGATGAGTTTTCGTCTTTTGCTGACCATCTTAATCAGACCTCGTCTGGAGTGATGATCCTTTTTGTGTGTTTTGAAGTGTTCCTGCAGATCTCTAATCTTCTCCGTCAGTAGAGCAATTTGAGTTCCTGCAGAACCACTGTCTTTCTCGTTTTTACCAAATCTCGTAATTATCTCACTTTTAGTTTGTCTCGTTAAAGGCATTATTCCTCCTCCTTATAAACGTTCAAACGGGAGTAACAATACTCCCTGTCCTGTTCCAATTGTCCAATGAGGTCCTCCGCACTGTCGAATTTCCGTTCATCTCTAATTCGTTCCAAAAACTGGATTTCAATCGTTTTTCCATATAGATCTTCAGTTACATCGCCATCAAAGAAATGAATCTCCATGACAAATTCTTCCTCGTTAAAAGTAGGACGGTATCCCAAATTGCACATACCATAAATACACTCTTCACCAATCATACCCCTGGCAAAATAGACTCCACATCCTGGAACAAGTTGATTGCCAATCAGGGAGGTAAAGTTTGCCGTCGGGAAATTAAGATTTCGACCCCGGCCGGCACCCTGTACAACTTTTGCATCGAAACCAAAGACCCATCCAAGTTCAAACGATGCCCTTTGAACATGACCATCAGCTATCAGTTGACGTATTCTTGTACTACTCAATGTTTCTTCCTGATCTTTGACGGGTTCAACGATTTCTACCTCAAAACCATAATTACCAACCAGTTCCTGTAGAAAATATCCACTACCCTCTCTCCGGTATCCAAAATGATGATCGTATCCAACTACTATCTTCTGGGGAGAGAAATAGCTGCATATAACATCATTCACAAACGAGGAAGCACTGTTTCTCGAAAATTCAATATCAAAAGGAAGTACAACTGTTATATCAACTCCCAGGCTCTCTAGTAAAATCTCCTTTTTCCTCTGACTTAAGAGAATCTCGAAATTGGATGATGATTCACCCAGAACCTGTTTAGGATGAGGATCAAAGGTGATAACAACTGATTTTTCACCAATCGCTGTAGCTGTATTGACCACTTTTCCGATAATCTCCTGGTGTCCTCTGTGAAGACCGTCGAAAGATCCGATCGTTAATACTGTGTTTTTGACAAGCACGATTTCTTTCAGGCTTCGGTAAATAAGCATGATTGCTCAATATCCTCGAATTGAATTGCATCATCCAAACAGAAATCACCTACTCTTGTTCGTATAAGAGAAGTCAGATGTCCTGCCGTTCCAAGTGACTTGGAAATATCTACTCCAAGTTGTCTGATATAGGTTCCCTTCGAGCATGTCACAGCGAAAGTTATATTATTGCCGGTAAAATCCAGTAAATCCAAACGACTAATCTCCACTTCTACAGGTTCCCGCGGAATCTCGACGTCCTGGCGAGCTAATTTGTACAAACGAGTTCCTTTCACTTTTTTAGCTGAATACATGGGCGGGGTTTGCTTTTGCCTCCCGATATATTTGTTAAACACCGCTAGAATCTTTTTTTGAGTCAAATCTGGGACTGGTTCTTCTTCTGCGATTATTTTTCCTTCCTTATCACCCGTATCAGTACCAACACCGAGCTGTAGAGTAGCTGTGTAATCTTTGTCAGATCCAGAAATGACACCAAGCTGCCTTGTGGATTCTCTGCTGATCCCGATGACGAGAACACCTTCCGCGAAAGGATCAAGTGTACCAGCATGCCCTACCTTCTTTTCACCTGTAATGGCTCTCACCTTTTTGACGATGTCAAATGATGTTGGACCCGATGGTTTATGGACAGCAATAATCATACTTGCTTCTTTTGTTGAGAACGAGTTTCTGACAGCAAACGGTCTATTTTCTCGACTTCTTCAAATGATTCATCATAGAAAAACTTTATTTCAGGAACTGATTTTGCTGAGATTTTACTACCTAATACTTTTCTCATATATTTACTTCGAACCTGAAAAAATTCTTCTATCTTTTTTTCAGGAACATTACGATTTAGAACACTCACATAAATTCGAGCCAAGCGCAGGTCATTTGACATCTTCACTCCAGTGATTGTAGCAAAACCTACATCTGACGTATCAATCTCTCGAAGAATAAGTTCACTAAGAATTTTTTGGACTTCATGTCCGAAGCGTTCTTTTCTGCTGTAAGGTAAGTGGCGCATAGATCCTTTTATGTTACTAGTATGGAAGTGTAAATACGTGTCGGTCCTTAGCTAAGAGTTCGTTTTACTTCTTCCTTGCTGTATGTCTCGATAATATCACCTTCTTCGAATCTCTTGACACCTTCGATTCCTATACCACATTCTTTTCCTTCGTCAATAGAATTCACATCATCCTGAAAATGTTTCAAAGAAGTAATAGAGCCTTCGTGAATCATTTCTTCATTTCTAATTAAACGGGCGAGATCTTTTTTCGAGATAGTACCTTCCATCACTTTACTGCCTGCAATCATCCCGAGCCGAGAGACTTTGAATACCTGTAACACTTCTGCCTTTCCAAGAGGAGTTTCAACGATATCAGGCTCCAAAAGACCTTCAAGAGCAAGCTTAATTTCATTCACAGCATCGTAGATAACAGAATAGTGGCGAATATCAATTCCGCTGTTTTTAGCAAGCAGATTAGCATTGGAATGGGTTGACACACTAAATCCAATGACAATAGCACCTGATGCTTGAGCCAAAAGAACATCAGACTCATTGATGTTACCCACTCCGGTATGAACTACTTCTACACCTACCTCATCACTAGGTATATTACGTAACGCATCCACCAGTGCCTCAATCGAACCATCAACATCTGCCTTAACAACCAGAGGGAGAGAACTTACCAATCCTTCACGAATTTCTTGTGATAGACGATCAAGAGTCATCGCGCGTATCATTTGACTATCAATCTCTCGCTGTATACGCTGCTTTTCAGAGGCTAACCGACGAGCTTCCTTTTCATCATGCACCACAGCGAAACGGTCACCAGCTTGAGGAGGGAATTCAAATCCCAACACTTGGACAGGGTCAGATGGTCCTGCTTGCTCGATTCTTACATTTCTCTCATTCATCAGAGCCCGTACTTTCCCGAAAGAGTTACCGCACAGGAATGGATCACCTACTTTCAGTGTTCCCTTTCGAACCAACAAGGTTGCCACAGCACCATGACCTTTGTCAAGTCGAGATTCGACAACAGTTCCTTTCATAAGGGTATCCGGATTGGCCTTGAGTTCAAGTATATCTGTTTCCAAAGCTAATAGCTCGAGAAGATCGTCTATTCCTTCGCCTGTCTTGGCTGAAATGTGCACACATTGGACTTTTCCACCCCAATCCTCAACAACAACACCCTGCTCCGATAGAGCACCCTTAACACGATCAGGATTTGAATCAGGTAAGTCTATTTTATTGATGGCTACTACAAGTGGTACTTCAGCTGCTTTAGCATGATTTATTGCTTCGATAGTTTGAGGTTTAACACTATCGTTTGCGGCTACAATCAGAATTACAACATCGGTAATCTGTGCGCCGCGGGCTCGCATTGCGGTAAAAGCTTCATGACCAGGAGTATCCAGAAAAGTTACTTTTTTCTCATTATCCAGAACTACCTCATATGCACCAATATGCTGAGTGATTCCTCCAGATTCACCAGCTACTACATTTGTATCTCTAATAAAGTCCAACAGAGATGTTTTACCATGGTCAACATGCCCCATAATCGTTACAACAGGTGCACGTGGAACAGCTTTACTCAAATCTTCTTCTGTATCGTCAAAAGAAAACAGTTCTTCAGAAGTCTCATCTACTTGTACCGCTTCAACGCCTGCATCTTCTGCAATTAGACTAATGGTATCAAAAGTGAGACGTTGGTTCATAGTAGCAGGAAAACCAAGTTCAAAACACTTTGATATGATTTCTGGCGGCGAGACGTCAAGAACTTTTGCTAACTCCTGTACAGTCATAAACTCAGTCAACTTTACCTTCTGTTTTACCTCTCCGTTGAACTCTTCTTCCTCATCCTTTGTTTTCTTATACTTCTTACGCTTGGACTTGGTATCAACCTGTGCCATTGTTTTCTTAATAGTAGATTCAATGGATGCGTGCTTAGCTTTTTCCTCATCTGTTTCGGGTTGTTTCTTTTTTTGTACACGGCGGCGAGGTGTTTCTATCTTTGCTTGAATTTCAGCGACATCGATTGTACGGAACCGCATCTTTTCTCGTTCCTGTACAGACTCGTCCTTCTTTACACTCTTTTTCTTCTTAGCTTTATCAGCTTCTTTCGCGCTTTTTTTCTCTTCTTCAGCTTTTAGAGCTTCTTCTTCCTTCCTTTTCTTCTCTTCCTCTGCCTTTGCTACTCTTTCTTTCTCTTCAAGCTTACGCTGCTCTTTAGGCATCATAATCTCAAAGGATTGAGCAGCTTGAATTTTCTCTTCCAGTTTCTTGGAGTGGATTTCTTTACGCACCTGCTCTTTACGGTATCTCTCGACACTTAGGCGATCCTGCTCAAACTCCTCGAGAATCAATTGATAAGCTTCCTCATCAACAAGGCTCATATGACTTTTGACATCAATCCCATTCTTTTGTAGGAGGTCCATAATATCCTTATGCGAAATATTTAAATGTTTCGCTATCTGGACGATCCGCTTGCCTGTTGCTACATCGGTCACTGTTATACTTCAACCTCCACTATACTTCATCCCCCACTTCTTCAGCGGTTTCAATAACAGAATCTGATTCAGCTTCAGGTTCATCAAACGCATTCATGTCATCTTTCAGATCGTGATCCTCATCCGTTTCTTCATCACCGTTAGATTCTAGAAAATTGTTGATCTTCGCAGTCACATTACTGATAAATTGCTCTCCAATCCCTTTTACTTCAAGAAGGTCTTCCGGATTTGCATCGAGAAATTCCTTTGTCGTTTCTATCTTGGCTTCACCAAGAAGTGAAATCATACGTTCAGTAAGACCTTCAACCTCTGCAAGTGTAATGGAATCTGATTTAGGAGTTTCATCAGTCTTTGATATACGCTCAGCTTCAATTGTGTATCCGGTGACTTCACTGGCAAGAGTAATATTCAGGTAGCTCTTCCCTACTCCGGATTCCATATCTTCATCATCGAAGACAGCTACGCAGTATTTTTGTTCATCATCTATTCGGAGATTAATCGGTTTTGCAGGTGATAGAGCGCGGGAAATCAATACTTCTGACTGACTGCTGAAATTGATCACATCAATTTTCTCCCCATTCAGTTCCCGAACTACTGCCTGAATCCTGCTGCCTCGCATCCCTACACAAGCGCCTACAGCATCGATTCGTCTATCTGTTGATTTCACAATCAATTTTGACCTCTCTCCCGGTGCCCGGGAGATAGATGCAATTTCAATGATCCCGTCTTCGATTTCTGGGACTTCCATTTCAAACAACTTTGCTAAGAACTGATTGTCTGATCGAGAAACGACAATATCAGGGCCTCTAGGTGTCATTTCTACGGATTTTACAACTGCCTTAAGAGTCTCACCCCTGCGGGGACGTTCGGATTGTATCTGCTCGCTTTTAGGCATCCGCATTTCGCTCTGCTCATTAAACAGATGTAAATTGTCCCGCTGAATCTGTCGAACTTCGCCAACTATTATTTCTCCAACTCGTGCAAAATAGTCTTCAAAGATGTATTGGCGTTCAATATCCTTAATCCTTTGAGACAGAAACTGCTGAGCTGTCAAGATAAGACGACGACCAAAAACCAGAGGATTAACTATCTCGATAAACGGATCACCAACGGCAAGATCTGGTTCTATTTCACGAGCTTTTTCCAGATCGATTTCAGTAGCAGGATCATTAACTTCATCAACAATAGTTTTTTCCTGATAGATTTCGATCTCACCTTTATCGATGTTTACCAAAACCGAACAATTAGAAGCATCTCTGAACTGTTTCTCCAAGAGAGTCATGAACAGTTCCTCAAGAATCGTACCGAGTTCAGTGCGATCAATATTCTTCTCTTTCGCAATGTCAGAGAAACACTGTATTAGTTCCTGATTATTCAATCCTTCCTCCTGTAGATTAATTATCCACCAGACTATTCAAGAATCAGTTTTCCTTCTTTAAGGGCTTCAAATGGAAAATCAACTTCTGCGCTTTTTGTCCGTATCCGGAGAGTTTCACCATCAAATTCGTCCAAAACACCTTCGATAGTGGAATAGGTCTCCTGATCGTTAGGAATGAGCAACATCCGCTGGTTCAGGTTTCTCCTCAACTGAAATCCATGTGTCAGTGGATAATCGAGACCTGGAGATGTTACTTCAGCCTGAAATCCAGCAGGGAAATGCTCAGAAAAAACTGCAGACTTCTTCAGTTTTTTATGCAACGTGACAATATTTGTCATTGTTACGCCAGTTTCCGTATCAACTATTAGCTTCACAAACGGAGGTTCTCCTTCACTTGAAATTTTCCACTCGAGAAGAATAACTCCGCACTGATCAGCCAATTGCTTTAACTCAGTATTCAGTCCCATTTTCGCCCTTTCAAAGAACTCAAGTTACCAAAAAGGTGGGTTTCGACCCACCTTACAGACTAGAAGTTACCCTATCTGCTATATAGTAGCAAGATAAATAGGGTGCTTTTAGGTGCTCTTATTAGGTGTAGAATCAGGTAAAACTATTGACGTGAATAATGAAGTGAGATTTTAGTTTTCATTGCTTCCACTCGATTATCGAGGGCAGGGTTATTAGAGATAGATAGTAATATTTCTTCCGCACGACTATACTCTCCAGCAGCTATCCAAGCTTCAACAGCATTTAATTTGTTAATAGAACTGATATATTGTGACGAGGATATTTTTTCCGCTCGTTCAAATAGATCCCCCGCCAAATTTGGCTCATCATTGTACAGTGCAATACTTGCTAATTGGCTCATGGATGCTGATGAAAAAGGTCCGTTTGGAGCAAGCTCCAAATACATTTCGAAATTGATTCTTGCTGCTTCCAGACTGTCAAGAGTGAAAAACATGCGGGCCATATGGAAATGAGCTTCTGTACTGGCTTCAGTTTCGGGATACATTCTGAGGAGATTATCAAATATGGCAAGTGCCTCCTCACTACTCTTCTCGATTTGAGAAAGAGCTTGTGCCAACATGATATCTGATTCAATCCCTACTGAAGCTTTTTTCCTGGAAACAATCAATACTGCCGAGACAATGATGACTAGTGCAAGTACAGCAAGAATAATTCGGTTCTTATGCTTATCGTAGAATCGTTGTGCTGAATAGACTATCTCAAGCAGCGGATCGTGACGAATTTCTTTTTTTGTAATCTTCCTTTTTGGTTTAAGCATTGGTTCCTTCCTGTAC
>CAZHRR010000076.1:0-10991 GCA_964534955.1 uncultured bacterium | reverse complement strand
ACCTACGGAAATATTAACCTACAAAAAAGGGGGTCACCAATGGCGACCCCCTTTTCTCAGTGTTAACTAAAACGGTAGATCGTCTTCTTCACTACCTTCGGAGACCTGAGGAGTGCTACTGTTACTTTTACCCTTTCCTCCAAGCATTGTGAAGTTATTTACAACCACTTCTGTCTGATACCGCTTAATGCCGTCCTTATCTTCCCAGGAACGTGTCCGAAGCCGTCCATCCAGATAGACCAACTTCCCTTTTGACAAGAGCTTTCCGGCTATTTCAGCCTGCTTGCCGAACATGACACATCTGTGCCATTCAGTTTGGTCCTTTTGTTCTCCTTCCTTGTCGCGCCATCCAGTGTTTGTTGCTATACTGAAGTTCAATACTGCGTCGCCTGAGGGAAGATACCGGCTCTCAGGATCATTTCCCAAGTGCCCAACCAAGATTGCTTTGTTTACGCTTCCGCGATCAATAGCCATAACGATTCTCCTTTATTTAGTTACATTTTATTGACGTTACATGCGGGAATATTCCCTCAGAAAAAAACATAAGTCAAGAACTTTTTATTTTCAACCGTTTAAAGATATCATCTTTATAAAAGATGTTATCTTTCTTTTTTTGTTTACAATACAAAAATGGGGCTGCCCCGCATCGAAGCACCCCCATTTCAGATATTTCTATGTATTGTGTCTTACTTCATCAACACCAGTTTGCGGGTCTTGGTGAAGGCGACCTCACCGGAAGCCTTGCTCAGGGCAGTAACCCTGTAGATATACACACCCGTAGTCACCAGCGCACCCTGATCGTTTTTCCCGTTCCAGATGGCCCGGTAGAAGCCCGGTTCGTGCTCACCCGTTACCAGCGTCCGTACCTTCTGACCCAGGATATTGTAGATGTCAATCTTAACATCGGCAATCTCAGGTACATCGTACGGTACCGCTGTCAGCGGGTTGAACGGGTTGGGGAAGTTCTGATGTAAAGCAAAAACATCGGGGATTGCTTTACCATCAGCAACACCGACACTATCGTCTACGACCATCTGCACAACGATTGAATCATCGCTGAAGTCGGTGACAACCCAGATCGTCGCATCGTAGGTACCATCTTCCAAACCAGCAGCATCCATTGAGACTATAATCTCATCTGCTCCGCCAGGCTCCAACTCGCCATAATCAGCAGAGAGCGTCAGCCATCCAGCACCACCAGTCGCCACTCCCAGTTCCACATTATCAACAGCCCAGCCTGATGCCCAGACACCGTTATCATTAGAGTGGAAGGCAATCAGTACATCACTCATCCCAGCATACCCACTGAGATCAACACCCACGTTCGTCCAGTCGGCGTTAGACTCAAGCATCATCACTTCAGTCCATGATGCTCCTGCATCTGTGGATACTTCAACATGAGCAGTCTGACTATAAGCCCCCGTGAAGTAACTATCAAAGGACAGTATCACATCTCCCAACTCGCTGAAATCCTGAGCCGGCATGATCAGGTAATCCACTCCGCCGTCATCATTGGCCATGTCATCGTTGGAGCAGGCATAATAGCCATCACCAGGAGGTACAGTCCAATAAGTACTGGACCCGTCCGTAGTCACAAACCAGCCTACAGCACTGTTGGTAGTCATGGTCCAGTCAGCCGGGATTTCACCACCCTCGAAGTCCTCAGAAAACAGAACATCAATATCACCCCACGGATACCCAACCATCAGATCATACCAGAACGGCAATCCGCCAGTGTTCTCAATAGTAAATGCATGTTCTGCGGTTTCATCAGGTGCTAAAGTATCAGCTAAAGCATCTGTAGAGACCTCTATTGCTGGGCCAGAACTGATGAACAGATCATCCAGGTAAAGGCCGGCATCGGTGAAAGAACCATCCGTAAGAAGCAGAACTCCGACACCAGCATGTTCACTGGCAGCTTGCTCCTCATCAAACATGGAGAAGCCCCATTCCCACCAGTCCTGGATTCCCGTCCACTCTTCCATAACATCGAAGATACCATCACCGTCAGGATCCACCACTACGTAGGCATAATCCCAGCCTTCCTCAATATCGAACCAATTAGCGCCGCCAATAACCGGATTGTCCAGAGCCGCAAGATTCACGTTACACGGCATCATGAGCCAACTGTCTTCGTTGTTGTCATATTCACCGTCAAGGTTGGTACCCCAGAGGTTATCACCGCTGAAAGCTTCCAGGGTATCAGGATACGTTGGTGTACCCCATGCCCAAGATCCACTGCTTAGCAATCCACCGTCATCGGCTTCGAAGTCGGAGAAGAACTCGGTAATTGACACACAAGGTGTCGCACAGGCTACATTGGAGTGATCGCTTTCACCCTCAGTGTAGACGGCGGTAACCGTGTAGCAGTATTCTGTGCCGTTCTCCACGGCATCGTCTGTGAACGCTTCTTCAGTGATATCACTGGCGTATAGGACCTCGTCCCGATAGACGTTGTAGGTACCGTCGAAGCTGCGGAAGCCTTCCACTGAAACAGTGGCTGCCCGGAAGTTATTCGCCAGTAGGGAGCCGTTCTCCATCGCCCGGTGCTTCCCTTCCTTGTCCAACTGGGCAGCAGCAAAGGTCACCACATCCTGGGGAATCTTAGCACCGTTTGAGGTAAGGACGAACTGTCTGCCGTTGGAATCACTCACGTAGGCGCGCATCATCCAGACAACACCCAATCCATCGGCACTGTTCCAAGTAGCAAAATCGCTTGTCCAATAGGAGTAGCCAAACTCTCCTCCTGCGGAAGCAATTCCAGCCTGCATATCCGGATCTAGGGCAAACTCAGCCGTAAACCAGAACCCACCAGTCAGAGCGACTCCTCCTGTGTAGATGAAATTCCACTCAGGATCTACCACAGTCTGCCCGGAAGCAAAGTAGGCGCTGGCCAGATCTGGGGTGCTATCACCAGGGGCAGCTGAGAAGTTCTCGAAATACTCACCTGATCCTGAGGAGTTGGTATAGACACTCAGGGCGTTCAGGTAATACTCTGTACTATCAAACAGATCGGGGAACTCAATAGTGAATGCTCCTCCACCATCAAAGCTCACCACCCAAGTACCGTTGATTATGCCGTCATCATGAGCAATCTCACCCTGCGGGGGCGGCTCATTCCAAGCGAGGTCTACATAACCGTCACCAGCAATGGCAGCAAGACCGTTAGGAGCAAGGTAGAAATCGTAGAGAACAAAGTTGACTGTATCTGTCTGCGCTGCTACAACGTGGGCAGAGTCAAAAGCTGTCTCCATGTTGGATGCTGATGCCCAGATGAGATAGTCACCTGAGGGAACATCAGTAAAGGCGTAAGCGCCAAGTGTATCCGTTGTGGCGATATCGCCTGTTTCCAGTTCTACTGTAGCACCGGCAATCGGTGATCCATCTTCTGAGTATATAACCGTTCCAGCAATACCACCAGTGGAAACCGCTTCTATCCCGAAGTTATCAACAGCCCAGTACCAGGCCCATTGTCCTCCATCGTCGTAGAAAAAGCCTACTTGGATGTGTTCTTTTCCTGAAGCAATACTAGAAATATTGACCGAGTGCGACTCCCAGTCATCGTGATCATAGCTCAGATCATCAACCAGGACCCAGTCACTATAGCCCTCACGAACCAGAACATGCATGTTAGTTGTACTTGCAAGGTCCTGACCATAGCTGTCAAAGGTGATAAATACAGCGTCGGCACTGGTGCAATCGAAGAATGGTGAAACAAGGACGGTCGAAGAAGATACACCTGAGCCTATGGCATCATCATCAATATAGGCGAAATCAGTACTGCCTGAAGGTATCCAGTCAGCATCGGTGGAATCACCTACTGCCCAATCATGTTCACCATAGTTCTCAGTAGACCAGCCATCTGGCAGGTTGGGTGCCACCCCCTCAAAGTCCTGTGCGTATGGCAGTAAAGAGTCAGTAACCGCACCTGGTACGGCATAGGCAATATTCGACGCACCGCTTTCGCCTTCATCGTAGACTGCCGTTACGTAGTACCAGTAACCCATTCCATTAGCTACATCACTGTCAGTATAACTGACATCTGTGGCATTTGCCAAATAGCCAAAGTCGTCCTCGCCAGAAGCCATGCGGAACACATTGTAGCTCACAAGGTCACGGTTGACTTGATCTATGTTGTACTCGAGGCTCGTCTCTACTGCTTGGGGATGATTGTTGGCTCTCGGATCGATCTTCTCTTCTGATGATCCAGAAGCGGCATTCCCGTGCATATCCACTGCCTGTGTATTAAACACTTTCCGTCCGGGGCTGGGAGCTTCCCAAGCCAGCGGTACAGAAGCGTCCAGCATGCTTTCTGCCGTTAGGTTCATCGGGGCGGCCAGAACCGTTCCCTCAGTTCCCGTGACAACAATGCTATCCACAGCAACACCAAATCCTTCGTCGTTGTCTCCACCAAACGAACCATCCGCATAAAACAGGACTGCCAGTTCCACATCGGGGATACCAGCCCAAGGTGAAAGATCACCTGATATCTCTACCCACCCCTGTGAATCCCCAGAAAGACCATCTGAGGAATTCCCGACTCCATCACCATTTACATCAAGGTAATAGTAAGTTCCACCATCCACTGATGGTTGATTGGCCAAGATATATGCATAATCCCAACCGCTTTCACTCATGTACCACATCCTCATATCCACCTTAGCAGATGTTAAGCCTGAAAAATCCATCTCCGTATCGGTCAGATTCATCCACCAGGAGAACTCGTCATCCGCATACCCCTCAGGGGCGTCTGTGCAGACCAGGAAGGAATCCCCAACCGCCGGTGCCACCGTCACACTGCTGGCGCCAGAACCGGTGTAAGTGAAACCTGCACTGCAGACAAACCCGTTTGTTCCTCCGGTGTAAGTCCAACCCAAGTCATCGCCAGCTTCAAAACCATTGGTATAAGCAACAGTTTCAGTCAGCGATGCCAGGGCTGCATCTTGCGTAATCGTGTCGCCTTCGACTATCACGATGGTAAAAGATGCCGTCTGATAACCATCAGCTGAAATGTCAATCATCTGCTCCCCGGCGGAAATATCTTCAACCAGGTAAGCACCGGCAGCATCTGTCGTATCACTCACACCACCTGCTGTGGCAACAGCACCTTCAATGGCACTCCCAGAAGTTGCGTCGGTTACAGTCCCCTGTACACTGCCGGTGGGAGGAGCAGGAGTCAAAGCAAACAGATCGGCATAGGTATAATACTGATTTACACCTATGCTGCGCAGAGCACAAGTAACAGTTGTACCGTCATAAGCACTCAAATCGTAGCTTTTCTGAATATATGTGTAGTACTCCTGAATATTCAGCGAATCCAGTCGAACATCAAAATCAGCTACTGCCGTCCCTCCAGTTGTAGAGAGCCACACCTCAACTTCTTCCTGATAATAACTGCTATTATTTGTGATCCAAAAGCTAAAGATGTCGTTATCAGCAACATCCATCTGAGGAGTGATAAGCCAGTCGTCGTTACCTGCGGAGTTGTAACCGCAAGCCATGTAGTAGTCGCCATCATAGGCGTTGCCGCCGTACGTGGAAACTTCCCACGAGTAGCCGTTAGCATCGTCATCAATGATGGTCCAGCCGTCTGCTTCACCATCTTCAAATCCATCGGCCCAGGGAGATGTAATCGGCGGCGAAGTTACTGTAAAGGTCATAGTATAGTCACCAGCGCCGCTGTAAGCATTCGCCATAATGTATAGGGTGTCATCAGCAGCAAATACATAATCAACCTGTTCCGGGCTCGTGTAACCGGCGCTATAATCAAGGGAATTGCCAAACATGTCATAAATGTAGAGATCAAAGTCAAGCGTAGCATCGTCAAATGAGATTGAAACATCCACTATATCCCCAGCTCCTACAGGATACCAGAACCAGTCATACTCGTCCTCAGTCTCAGAAAGCGTCAAATCGTAGGTCCCAGGAGATAAGTATGCTGCTGCTGATGAACTGTCATTCGGTTCATATTCATCGGGGATAAAAGAGGGTTCCACCGAATTTGCAGCACCGGGTGTACCGTAGTCACCATCACCAAAAGTGGTCCATGCTTCTTGCCAGTTAGTCCCCGTGTTGTTGTCTGCACCAGCGGCTAATGAATCAGGGATAAATTCCATAGATATTCCAGTCGGATCTGGCCATATTGTTCCACCATCGTATTCAACAATATCAACAGTGGCTCCAGTGGCGTCATAAAGGATGACTTCATCAGAACTGTTGGCTAGGGTTATAGCATCGATCTCCCCGTAACCACCGTACTCAAAATCTACGGGCGCCCCACCATTAATACTTATATCGACACTGGAGCCAAGAACCAAGAAACCACCCGCAGGGACAATCGTGCTACCACCGCCACCTTCATAACCGTAACCGGTGGTGTCTCCGTGAATAATGAAACTTTCGTAATCATTATCTCCAAAAGTCCACCCTTCGATATCAACATCTGCTCCGCTCAGATTGGCCAATTCAACGTACTCACCATATGTATCACTCACAGCCGAAGGATTCTGCATAATCTCATTGATGATGATAACATCAGCATAAGCAGAGGGGGCAATAAGGTCTAGTTCAATATTATAACTGCCGGTTGTAGAAGACGAGTACCCAGTTGCTTTTAGATAATATGTACCATCAGCGGGTAATTCATACCCCGTAATCCATGATAGATAACCTTCGCCGCCATCATCATTAAAGGCAAGTTCTATGCTGTCAGCATCCAACAGATACAGCTTTGTATCCATGGTTACGCCATCAACAGGACAGGTCTGAGTACTTACTGAATATCCCGCTGAACCGGTAAAGACATAGATGTCTATGTCACCACCCGGGTCAATCATCGGACCCACCAAACTGTCGCCGCTTGCTATTGCTGTTGCCGTAGCAAGGGTGTTATTTGGTTCATACGGATCAACCTGAGGGGCTGCAGATGTCATTGTTAATAAATAATCACCGGTATTTGAGCTACTATACCCTGTGACCTTTACATAATAAGTACCATCTGCAGAGATTGTGTAGGCTATTTGAGAATAATAATTTGGATAACCAATGTCATCATTATAATCAAGCTGTGTTGTGCCGTCGGTATCGTAAAGATACATTTTCGTGTCGCCCACATTATCGGAACTACCCGGTAGGTCCTCGGTCGTAAAGGTGTATTCTGTTCCAGCAACCGCTGTAAAACTAAAATAATCTTCATCACCACCCGGATCAATAGCAGCAGACATGGAATCTGTAATGGAATTAGCTGTGGTATGATCATCATTGGGTTCTGATTCTGTATCAGGAGTTCTAATCCCAGCTTTCTCGCTCACAGAAGGATGCCACCTTGAAGTAACAATGTTCAGGATACGGAAATCTTCAGTTTCTTCATAAAACTTCTTCAGAATTCCTGTTGGTAACCCTTCAAGTTCTTCAAGAGTATATCCTTGTATGATTTCTTCATAATCAGTAATGGGTTTACTCTTTGTTAAGGGTACAATATCAGGATGATTAACTGTTCTATGTGAAAGCGCCTGAATCGTGGATTCCTCCTGCTGTAGCCTGGTTTTACTCATTATTCCGGAATCATCTTTTTGATAAAGGTCTTGACCTGTTCCTGCAAAAACAATCGAAAACAGGAAAAGAGCTGAAAGAGTTAGGGCTAATGTTTTAGTTGTTTTATACATGGTTCCCTCCTATTGGGTAGTGTGTATGTGTAAGTATAATAATCCCACTCCACTAAGGGGCGGGAATTCTTTTGTTGTTTATTAACGGTAATAACCCTCTACTTACCAGATTGGAAATAAGCCTTACCTCAAGCTGTGCAGTGAATATACGCTTACGATTTGACTGTGTCAAGTATTTGGAAATATTTTTTGACGCCGGTCACATAACGTAGGACAATCTTTCCAGATTGTCCATCTACTATCTTATATGCCATGTCTTACAATTTTTGGGGGACAGACTGGAAAGTACATCAATCTTTCCAGATTGACCCCCTACTTGGACAGACTAGAAAGTTTGTCTTACATTTCACGCATGAACGAATATAACCAGTCACGATAGTCAACAATTAAACCTGCATTGACAGGGTTTTCCATGATGTAAGTCACCACACGATCGTATTCGTCAGCATCCCTTATATAATGATCATATGTCTCGTGATGCCAGAACTGACCCTGCCTCCCCAGAACCCTGTTCGCCTTCCAAGCTGTATAACCTTTATGACTGTGCATTATTTCTGCAAGTGAATAATATGCATCTTCTCTTTTGAGTTTGGGTTGGATCAGTGCGTGTACATGATTTGACATTACAACATAACATTCCAAATCATATTTCTTCCCATGATTTTCGAAGAGACTTTCTATAACAATTTCAGCAATTTGGGCATTACCAAGCCAGTGGGGACCTCCTTTATAATTGTCTAAAAACTTGTCAGTCATCTGAAATAACATCCTGTTGCTCTTTTCTTTGAACTCTCTTTTCTTTCGAATAGAAATACTCTTTAGTTTCATATCACATTTTTTGCGGGCAAGTGCCAATTCATCCAAGATGGACTTAGGTAAACTAAATGCCAAGCGGTATGTTACAAATATTGAAGCTCCTTTTGGTTGTATATGAGGAAGATGTCTCTTGTAGAAATACTGATATTCGAATTGGCTTTTTTTATCCATTACTCCGTACGTACGTCAATCTTTTCGTAGGTCAATCTTTCCAGATTGACCAAACAAAGGACAAACTAGAAAGTTTGTCTTACACTTCAATAAGCTTCCACTTTCCCTCAACAGCTTTCCACGCCACAGCTATAGCGTAGACGCCAATGTATCCGGCGAAACAGTACCACGCACCTGTGATTCCATATCCCCAGACCACAGCAGTCAAATAACAAAGAGGGAGGAATAACACCCAGGCGATGATCATCTCTGCGATAGCTGGGAATTTCGTTTCCCCGGCCCCGGAAAGTGCAAACCAGAGCGTCATAGCCACCGCATCCAGAAACTGGATCATGCCCAACACACGAAGGGCAAAGACACCAGGCTCTATCAAATCAGCATCATCTGTGAAAAATGGCAGAATCGTCCGGGGGAAGAGAATGAACAGAATGCCCATGGTCCCCATGAAAATAGTAGCCCAGCGGATGCCCTCGATCATGCTGACCTCAGCTCGTTCAGGGTTGCCTTCACCGAGATACTTACCTACAAGTGTCGCGCATGCAGTCCCAAATCCAGCAGCTGGCAGGAAAGACGCCTGCATGATCACGAAGCAGATTTGCGTCACTGCCACTTCCAGTGTCCCCACCATAGCTAGAATCTTGAAGAAGAGGACAAATACAATCATGACTCCCACTTCCTGCAATCCTTGAGGTGTGGCTATTTTTACCACCCGGCGGAAAATCTGCATGTCGAAACCTCCCCGTAGGGCTCCAAACTCCCTGCGAAATGTTGGCATTAAGGCATTCAGCAAGTAGTGAAGAGTCAACCAGACAGAAGCGATAAACGTGGCAATAGCAGCGCCTTTAACACCGAGAGCTGGGAAGTTAAATGGCGTCCACAACCCAGCGAAAAACGAGATATCGCCAAGAGGAGTGTTACTCAGAAGATACGGTAATCTCTCACTCCCAAAAATCAGTCCTACATCCAGATAGACATTCAGAAGATTGGCAACAATTGTTACCTGCATGTGAACACGTGTTCTCTCAACACCATTGAAAAACCCCTGGAAGGCAAAGCCCAGGGAGATAAAGAGGACGCTCATGAATCCCCACCGTGTGTAAACCTCTGCCAGAGGAATAACGGTAGGATCGTCCAGGAGAAAGCTGATGAGCTGTTCTGTCAGCAGATAGCCGACGCCTGAAAGAATTACCCCTGCTACGGCAGCGAAGAGAAGGCCGTTATTCAGCGCCAATCCACACCCCTTATCCTCTCCCTGCCCCAGTCGGCGCGATACCACTGTCTGCACACCTGTCCGCATGGCCAGAGCAAAGCCGACAATAGTCCAGATGAGTACACCTCCCATCCCCACTGCTGCTAAAGCTTCCTTCCCAAGTCGGCCCACCATAGCCACATCCACGATATTCATAAGGACTCTGCTTAGATTACCGAGGATTACCGGCAGGGCAAGGTAGAACGTTCGGCGAAACACGTTCTGATCAATAGGAAAGATGATGTGTCTGGCTTTATACTTCACTCGTCGGAAAGCCGTCCTCTCCCTGCGGCACGCCAGACAAAATAGATCACACCTCCTGCCAGTCCCAGTAGAAAGAGCCACCATGGGAATGAAGTCATCTTACTTTGTCGTCCTTCAGAAAGAAATGAGGCTAATATCACAGCAGCAGCAGTTATCTCAACTGCCCAATCGAAAAGCGTTACTCGAAGTGAATTACCTCTCTCTTCTCTCCAGATCATCCAACTGCCGCACACTATCATAGCGACACTTACCAGCAGGGGCGCCAGCACCGGTCCTATCCACGGCGCTGGGATGAGGAAAAGTACATCCTGCTCAAGTAACGAAGATGGCCAGTTTATGAACACCTTCAGCCAAATGTAATAGAAGACATCCCACACTCCGAAAGTCATTAGAAACGCTCCAAACCGGGCCAAACGGGTTCTCCCGGCCAGGATACCTACACCTGCCAATATGATCAATGTTGCAGCTTCTCTGAAGACTTCAAGTCTAAGGACATTCTTCGGCACCATCTTCAGCGGTAAAGCGAATCCCTCCGGGTAGTACTGAGCTCTGAGATAGATAACGACCGCCGCTTCCACTAATCCAAAGGCGATACCGAAGAGGAAAAGCCAGATGAATTTCCTGGATGCAGTCATTATATCAGCAGTATGGTCAATTTCATGAGGAATCACTCCTTTTTCTGAACAGAGGAAAGAACTGACCCGTTGTTTCCATGTAAATTTTATACTCCTCCCCAAATTGTTCCAACATGAACCGCTCTTCCCCACGGATGTGCCATACCCAGAAGATGTGAATCGGAATCACAGAGAAAATCAGCAGCCAGGACT
>CAZHRR010000075.1:0-11014 GCA_964534955.1 uncultured bacterium | reverse complement strand
CTATTTGTCTCAAAGAGACTCCACTGACCCGGAGGGTCTCCTTCGGAGGAGGACAGCATTTGCGGCTACAACTATGGTAGACGGTGTCTATTTTCACCCCCTCCCAGCCTGCCCCATCCCGAAGGTTCGGGAGGGCTGGCAGGTTGTTTTCTCCCCCCTGCCCGACAGATTGGCGGGCAGGGCAGGGAATAAAGAATGCCAAACCGACACAAGGGCGTTCACGCCCTTATACAAAGATCTTGCGAGGTAACGCCGTAAACGGCGTCAGATATTGCATTGAATCTTTTATCCCAGCCGTAAACGGCTGGGCTACGGAATGCCAATCATTCTGGTACAAAATTATGAACAGACATGGCTTAGTGAGAGGTACACTGAACTTTCTTGAAGCTGCCGCTTTTTGGTGAGTCAGAACCGGGGACTTACCCACATAAAATAGCGAAGAACCATATATTTTATCAATTTCAATTTGATATCCTATGAGGAAGATTCAAATTCCGCTCAATGCTAAGTAAAACAAAGCGTCTGAAAACCGTTAACACACCCATACTGCTTTTGTGGCTTGGACATATTATCTCTCACGCCGGCGATGCTATCTATCAGATTTCTCTACCGTGGCTGATTCTGGAACTGACCGGTTCTAAGACTTCTACCTCTCTGGTAGCGGTCAGCGCCTATCTTCCAGCAGTACTGTTCAGCCTTATGGCTGGCGTCATCGGTGACAGATTCGACCGGAGAGGCGTCATGATTTTTTCAGACGGTGCCCGAATGTTATTTGTCGGTCTGCTGGCGGCTTACCTTCTGACCGGCGGAATAGAACCCATCATCATTGGTATTATAGCCTTTACTGTCTCATCATTCGGCACCCTCTTCTATCCCGCTCGTGATGCTCTCATACCAAGTCTGGTGAAACCCGAGCAGCTCTCTTCTACCAACGCCTTTATCTCCACTTCAGGGCAGCTTGCTCATCTTTCAGGACCTGTGCTAGCCGGGGCACTGTTCGCATGGCTGGGACTCAATCATCTCTTCACCTTTGATGCTCTCAGTTTCTCAGTCAGTATGATTTGCATTGCGCTTATTTCGAAAAAGCACATCACCTCACGACAGGAGAAAGAGCACGCCACCCATCTTTATCAGCTCAAGGAAGGTCTACAGTTCGTCAGGAAAAAGGGTGCGCTGGCAGGATTGCTAACCTTGACTGCAGTGAATAACCTTTTCATCATGGGACCCGCAATGGTTGGAACGCCCATATTCGTCAGGGAAGTACTGAAGCTTGATTTCGGAGCTTACGCCGTCATAGAAGCACATATGGCTGCCGGTATGCTGGCCGGCTCTCTCTTCCTCTGGCGCATAGGCAGGGAAATGAACCGGAGCAAAGTACTCTTCTGGGGTATGGTAATGGACGGACTAACTTACAGCTTTCTCTTCTACATTGGAACTTATCCGGCGACTAAGATTCTCCTCTTCATCCACGGTATCGGCATCCCCATGATCACTGTCTCCCGGACGACTATCATCCAGAGCGTCGTACCGGATCGCCTCCGGAGCCGCGTATTTTCCATGGTAAGCATGGCCGTCATCGGCTTCACAGCCCTCTCTTCAGGACTGGTGGGACCACTGGCGGAATTCATCCCCATAAGCACAATCTTCCTGGTGATTGGATTGGGAGCTGCCATGTGCGGCGTCATCGGACTGAACAGTCGCGGGATGATGAGACTGAGCAGTGTAGTTGAGGAGTAGGGGGGCTGGGGTGCGGGGGAGAAAGGGTATGTAGTAATTTAATTGACGATTTCCGATTGACGATTGACAATTGAAAAGATAAAGTCAAAATATTTGGGACACAGAGATCACAGAGTAACACAGAGAACCACAGAGGGATATTAAGTAATAAGTGATAAGTAAGAAAGAGGAAGGAATTCAGATGAACAGAGACGGAGAGACGTTGAATTTTCTTGCGAGGGCCTGGATCTGCCGGGTATTCAGAGAACGCTTGCCGTTCAGGACTTCTGATACCACACCCTGGCTTCCGATCTCCTGCATATCCTTCTGTTTCAAGCCGTGCTCTGCCATGAGCAATTTTAATACAGACACAGAATCTCCTTCCGGCTCAGGGATAAACCGTTCCTCATAGGCTTCCATGAGTGTACCGACTGTTTCCATCAACGATGCCAGAGGGTGATCCTGATCTTCACCTACCGTGTCAATCAGCATGTCCAGGTAAGTCGCCATTTTATCGTACTGCCGTTTCGTGTGGGGAATAGAAACTACACTTTTTACTTTCGTCCACGCTTGTGTTATCTCTCTCACTTCTGACTGTTTTATGCTCATATTAAATCTTTTCTCCAGCCGCCCTTATCATATTCGGCGTGAGTGAGAACATGGCGAACGTAAAGAAACCCCGTGTTGTAATGCACAGCCGCAATAAGCCGCGCCTTGTTTCCGCCTATATTGAATACCGTCAGGTTGCCAACCTTATCAGCACTGGGAAAGGTTTCCCGCAGATCACTGAAAGATTTGTACTCTGAATGTTTCATAATTCTATACCAGTTATCCAGGGCTGACCGGCAGTCAGGATGTTTTTTGCCAAAATCATTTAGTCTTTTTCTTGAGATGACACGCATAGAATATATCTCATATTGAGATAATTTCCAAGAATTATTCTTTAAGGATATTAGCCATACTCTACTGGTAAATCAATATCTTTTCTACTCAAATCATCAATCGAAAATTATCAATCTAAAATCATGAACCGCCAGGGACACTGAGGGTCGTTAAATATGAAAGCTATTGGTGTTGCTTTACGTTACTTTTTCTGATATCATGATCAACTACTATCCACGTACAAAACTTACTTCATTAGGAAATAGAGGAATAAAAAATGTTGCACACAACAAGTAATATGGTATTATTCTGCCATATTAACACGATAATATGGGAATATAATGCCAAATACCTACATCGAGCGTCACATCACATCAGCTTCCAGATTAACGAGGAGCTTAGCCAAGCAAGGCACAAGATCATTCTGAATCCTTGGGCAGACACGTGCCAGAGAAAGGCTAAGACGTCTAATTGCCCACAGGGTGTACGCAGGATGCTGTCGCTGTGCATGGACTTCCAAAATCCTAAAACAAAGGGTCCTAAATGGAAAGATAATAATGCTGAATTTAGGTTGTGATAATAAACTAAATAATACCTGTCAATCAATGGATGGTTATACTATATTTAGGTTGTGTTTATCACCTGAATAAGGCATAACTATCAAACAATAACGATGTCGAAAGTGTATAAAGAATTCCAGCATCTCCGTGTGGTGCGGCGATCCGAGATAGCAGCCAAGTTCAACGGCAACACAGAGAAAACCAATAATGCACTCCGTTGGCTTCTGAAGAGTGGAAAAGCCCAGCGGATTAAGACAGGTCTCTACTACTTCAAGAAGCCTGACGAGTGGTACCAGAAAGAAGTAGCCGTGTCACCGTGGCTGATAGCGAATCGAGCTGTTAACGGGAGCATCATCGCATACCACTCAGCTCTATCTATCCAAGGGTGGGCTTACAGCGTTTCGAGGTGGGTTCAGGTTGCCATAGACAGGAAAGGGAAGAAGCTGCCGGTAAAGTTTGAATACCAGAATGCAGAATACCACTATTACCAGGATAATGTATCCTACGGAGTAGAGGAAGTTCCGATAGGAGATGTGATGGTCAAAACAATCACTAAAGAACGGATTCTGTTGGATGCAATGGCGAGGCCGGACCGCTTTTTCGGGATTGTAGAATTCCTCCAATCTGTGGAAAGTCTCCAGTGGATCAATCCCGATAAACTGTTTGAATATCTCCCACATTATCCAACGACAGCAGTGAAAATGCGGCTCGGATGGCTATTAGAGCGTTTCCAGAAGGAGTGGTATATAAATGACGAAATCCTGGAAAAATTACAGGAATACCGGCCGCACGATCCGGCCTTCCTCGTAGCGAATAAACGCAAGGACAACAAGCGTGTTAAAAAATGGAATCTGATGGTTCCCAAAACATTGGATTATATCGATGAATTCTGAACTTAAACCTAATCAGGTTAGACAACTTGCTGAAGACACGGGCTTCAATCAAAATCCTCTTGAAAAAGTGCTGCGCATTCTTGGTGTACTGTCTAAGGTAAGTGCACACCCGGGACTAAAAGACTGCTTTGTTCTCAAAGGCGGAACAGGTTTAAACTTCTTTTATTACGACGTACCGAGACTCTCAATTGATGTTGATTTTAACTACGTTAAATCTGTTGACAAGAATCAGATGCATAACGACAGGGAAGATATTTCCAGTCTTTTTGTCCACTTGTTTTCTTCGAATTACGATGTGCGTGTATCGAAGGACACATATGCCCTCTCGCAATTAGAATTTGGTTATACTACCGTGAGCAGAAGCAGCGACTTGCTTAAAATAGACATCAATTTTCTCCATCGCATACCCATCATGCCTACGGTTCAATCAACTTTTAAGGAGTATGGACAGTCTGTAAATTTCTCGCTGATGGGACTGGAAGAACTCCTGGCTGGAAAGGTGGTTACGCTGTTGACCCGCTACGCACCGAGGGATTTGTATGACATCTATCAGACCACTCTTCTGAAACCACCTCTCGATTCACAATTACTCCGCACCCTCATCCGGTACTACGGACTTGTCTCTCGCATTCCGTTTCTGGAATTGTTCCGGTTAACTTTAGACCGGGTAAATGACTATGATATCCGGCGGCTTCTTCATCCCCTGTTAGTGAGGGGTCAATTCCCTTCCCGCAGCAAGATGGCAGAAAAGGCTCAGAAATTTATCACGCCATTTCTCTCTTTCTCACAGGAAGAGGTTAATGCCGTTGACCTATTTTACTCCAGTGGAGAATTGGATGCTGAAGCGCTTTTCCCACAGGAGGAGCTGCGTGACAGAATCATACAGTCTCCTGCATTGAAGTGGCGGAGTGAGCAGATAAGAAAGTAACTGGTGAATTATTATTGGTAATTGGTTATGCACAGCATCCTGCGGATTGGTAGCTGGTTATTGGTAAATCGTTATTGGTGACTGGTCCATCTGCACCCGCGGCGGGATACCTGTCTGCACTGTCGCTATTTAGTCGTCATAAGCATGAAGACAGACGACAGACCACCGCCTAAATCGGGACAGACAGGCGATGGATAAATGATTAGTGTTGCTTCGCGTTCCTTCGCAGCTAAAACCAACTCATCAAAGTTCATTGTTTTACGAAGTATAAAATTAGCTTTTGTTCTTTCATTTTTTCTGACGTTTGGTAAATTCTTATGAAGTAGTGATGTTTATGTCTATTATGTTCTTAACTGGACACTGCTTCTGCACAACGAGGCTTTTGATGACGAATAACTCAAAAAGTTAATAGATGGTTACTAACAATGCGATCTTTCTGATTCCAGTGAAATAAATGAAATATAATGAATCCCAAACGGTGGAACTCAAAAGTTCATTGAGTCAATTAAGTCGAGCCATGGAATCGCTCTGTGACTTTGCCAATACGGATTTGGGAACAGCGTACTTTGGTGTTGCTGACAATGGGAAACTTATCGGAATGACCATCACAGACGATACCTATCGCAAAGTGCAGGAAACCGTTTTCAATTCATTTGATCCTAAGATTTATCCAAACATTTTTAAAGAAGAAATTGATGGCAAGTCCATCCTTGTGGTTGAATTGAAAAATGCGCCTGACAGACCCTATTTTGTAAAAGGCAAAGCCTATAAAAGAGTAGGGACAAGCAATACGACTTTATCCAAAGTTGAAATTCAGCGAATGATGTACGAGCGGGGAAATCCTGATTTTCATTATGACCGTTCTGCTCTTGATTCTGACATGGATGATTTAGATCAGGGGCGAATACAATGGTTTTATCGTCTTGCCCATGAAGAACGGAATTTACCGTTGGAAGACACTCCGGAAACCATGGCAAAGCTGAATATTCTCACGGATGATAAACCTAACATAGCCGGAATTCTTGCTTTTGGAAAGGATATACAGAAATACTTTCCTACATCCATTACCCGTTGTGCCGTCTTTGAAGGGTTGGATAAAACCGGTCGAATGCTGGATCATTTGGATATTAAGACGGATGTGTTCCGTCAAATTGATCAGGCAGAGAATTTTGTTTTACGGAATATCCGTAAAGAAGCGGAAGTGAGCAATGAAACGGGCCGGAGAGAAAGCCGGTATGAAGTGCCGTACCGTGCCATTAGGGAAGCCATTGCCAATGCTGTGGCACATCGGGATTACCGAATTTCATCAACGGTAGATATTGCTATCTTCGATGATCGAATAGAAATCTGGTCTCCTGGAGATTTACCCCAAGGAATTACCCTGGAGGAGTTGCATCAGCCTCATAAATCTGTTTTGCGAAACGGCACCGTTGGAGAACTGCTCTATTTGGTTCGCTATATCGAAAAATGGGGAACGGGCATCCAAAATATGAAAGACTGGATGACGCTGAACGGTTTACTAGAACCCAAATATGAAATGATGGGATCAAATCTTCTAACAACGCTTATTCGACAACCAACTCAAGCAATCCAGCACCATGATAGCACTTTGTTGGAACCAAGTTGGGACCAAGTTGGGACTAAGTTGGGACTAAGTTGGGACCAAGTTAAAAATGTACTTTCATTATGTTCTGAACCTGTCAAATTGATAATAATCCTTGAGAGATTTGGTTGGAAACACCGCACTAAGTTCCGTGATAAATTCATCAACCCGCTTCTAAAATTAGAATTACTATCCATGACAATCCCTGATAAGCCGCGGAGTAAAAGCCAACAGTACGTAATTACTGAAAAGGGACATAATATTCTAAAAGAATTGGAAGATAATAACTGATTGGGGGTTGGTAGAAAATGAAAATAGGGTTGGCAGAAAAGGCTCAGAAATTTATCACGCCATTTCTCTCTCTTTCATAAGGTTATATCTTTTCACCATCAATCATCAATGGAAAATAATCAATCGTCAATTCTAGCCTGTCTTAGACAAAGGAAAACCGCACAAGACCCTGAGAGTCCCGATATAAGTTCGCGATTATTGGTGGTTGAAGGAGAACTTGAGTGAGGAATGGGGCAAGTGCCTAGGGCATCGAGGACTACGATATGTCTGCATAAACTACTCTATATGTTCGAGAGATTCGATACCGCATTCTAGTAAGTAATCGTATACCCCATTGTAGAATATCTTCTTTCGAGTCTCATCATCATCATTTCCCTCCGGCACAAATATGATCATGCCTTGCCGAGCACGAGTGAGTAGCACTCTATAAGTGTTCAGCAAGTATTTTCTTCTTTCTTTATTATGAACGTCATGCCAAACAGTGCCCGAGAAATTCTTGTATTTCCATTTCTTACCTGCAAATCGAAGGTCTGCATCCCAAGCAACACAAATCCAATCAAGTTCAAGTCCTTGGATGTCGAACTCTGTGGCTACTTCTTCTAGGAAGTATGATGAACGCACGTCATCCTTACCATTTAGAAACCAATGTTTTGGGGTAATCTTGCTATCTACATTAATCCCGGAGGGTTTGAGACGTTTTGCCCCAGAGGACGCAATTAATCCGAAACGCTCACTTCCTCTTGCTTTTGATCGTAACCAGTTCTTTGCTTCTTCGATACTTCTTGTCAAAAAAACAGGGTATTTCTTGATAATCTCACAGTATAACATGTGAGCCATATTGTGATTGCAGTCGAGGATCTCTTTTACAAATTGTGATACTTTCTCAGATCGAAACGATCTGATAGACACTGAGAGATGTAAATCTTCCTCAACGTGCAGATTACCTTCTCTTATCATAGACAGGATGTATTCATCATCAACGTACTCTTGATCGGTGAGATTATTTGATACATACACGTGCCAGTCTGAGAATCGTTCATTTAGTGCTTTGAACCACTCAAATATGCCAGCTTCACCACTGTGTATTTCTTGTCCGCCGCCAACCAAACAAACGATAGTTGCCCAATCCTCATGACGATCCAAAACACTAACTAAGAATTCCGGTTCTGACATTTGAAAATTGTGAATAGCTCTTCTCCTACTGAGCCAAGAGCTAAGTTTTCGTTGATTCCATGCTCTCTGTGCTTCATCAAAAATGGCAATACGATCAGCGGGTGCTTGGTCTGACTGTAGTGCATCATCGCGATAATGAAGGATCTGTTGGATAAATGCTCTAGTTGCAGACAATGCTTCCGGCTTTGATATCTCTGTTTGCTCCTCTACAGCATTTTGAGCTAAAGCTTCTTGAAGAACTTCAACTAAAGGTCTATTCCCTGATAGAAATACTGCATGCTGGCTTTCATCCGAATCTTGTAGCTTATTAGCGATATTTAAACCAGCGAGAGTTTTTCCAGATCCAGGTACACCTGTCACAAAGCAAATTGATTTCCTCCCCATCTTTTTTGCTTCATCAATTATTGCTTCGACTGAATCTGATGTTCTACCGAGGTTTACTCGTTTAGAGTCAGACGTCGCGATTTCATCAACCGTATGCCCCGTATAAAGAGCTTGAGCTGCTTCAATAATCGTGGGCGTTGGTCTGTAAATTGATTGTTCCCAATCGCTGGCATCGATTGCTTCATCTCCGAATAATGGATGCGTTAGCTGGATGACATCACGCAGATTATTCCTGTTAGCTCTTAGAGGAGCGTACACAAGGTCACCGAATGATTGAAGAGTATTATCCTCCTCTGGAGCATCAGTTGCGATAATGATTGGGACTATTCGTTTTGTGTGACTTTGTTCATGAAAGTTCTTTAAATCAAGTGAATAATCAACAACTTGATCAATGGCGTCTTTTGAATAATGGTCGCTTCCTATTTTGAATTCCAAAACATATACTATCCCTTCCATTAGTAGAACAACATCTACCCTCTTTCCCATTCTGGGGATGGAATACTCAAAAAGAATGTGATAGTCTGTGATTGCTGAGAGCTGGTTCTTCAGTAGTTCTATAATCTCTATCCAAGAATTTCTTTGTAGATCATCAAGGGTAGAGAATCCATGATGGGTCACCAATTGACCCAATATGCTACTATTAGATTCCTTATGAAAACCATTCTTCGATTTCGAATAATAAGCTCTTCTCATTAAGCGTTACCGATCATTCTTCCTTCAATTCAGTAAATCATCGTAATAACTGGTAAATGCCAAACATATTGTTCTGCGAAGGGTTTTAGTTCTTTTTCTCACAGTGGACAAAGAAATCACTTAGTGAAACATTCAGCGCTAATACAATCTTTGACAATGTTTCTACTGTCGGTGATTTCTCTCCTCTTTCTAGCGCACCGATGTAGGTTCTGTGCAAGCCTGCTTTCTCTGCCAACTTCTCTTGAGAGAGTCCCTGTGACTTACGTAGATCTCTGATTGTACTACCGACTGCTTTTGTGATATTCATATGATGACAAAAGATAGCAGAATGATATGGTTCTATCTACAGACTATAGATAGCATTATTAAAATAAACTCACCCCGTCCTCCGACTTTGTCGGAGTCCACCCCTCTCCCCGACACTCCGTGTGCGGGATCTTCGACTTACGAAGCAGAGGGGAAAACATAAAGTAAAAAATAGCTGTCATTCCGCGGGATGCTGTGCATGATCCCGGAACGGGTCTGCCCATCGTAATGAAGTGTAGATGGGTCACCCGCCTGCCTGTCCGCCAGCCTGCCTGCCAGCCCTCCCCGCCTGAATATATCTTTCGGGCAGGCTGACAGGTCGGGGGCAGGCTGGCTCCAGACCACATGAGAGGGCTGGCAGGCCTTCTTTTTGGCGGGGAACACCCGTCCGAATGGCATGACCGGGCGGACGAAGTCGGGCCCGTATCGCCTATCGGTTTACGGCTTACGGTTCTTGGTATCAATCCACCGGTCAGTGACCCATCTACACGCTGTTACGAAGGATAGACCCCGGCGGTTAAGGTTTTTGATTTTGCCGCCTTTCCTCCGAAGGTCACGTAGGACTCCTTGACAGGAGAGACCCCTTGGGTCACAGGCCGAAGGCTCGTCGTGGATGAGATGCTGTGCAGAGAAAATTCAACAAACAGGTTGCTTTATAATACTATCTATCGTACTATTTACCGTACTAACTAAAAGGAGAAATTTTATGGCCACTTTGACTGCCAACGAACTGAAGACAAAAGGTGCCTCCAGTCTGGAAGAAGCGCTGAAAGATGACGACGAAGCGACCGTAACCGTGAGGGGAAAGGATAAATACGTGGTGATGGATCTGGAACGCTACAACTACCTCCGGGAATGCGAGCTGGAGGCAGCCCTGGCTGAGTCGCTCCGGGACGTTGAGGAAGGCAACACTATCGAGGAGAGTGTGGAAGAGCATATAGACCGGCTTAAGAGTGAAGTATAAAATTATCTATACGAAGTCGTATCTGCGCATTGCCAGGAAATTTCTGAAGCAGCATCCTGATTTGGAGAACCAGTATGCCAAGACGCTGAAACTTCTGGAAGTGAATCCCTTTCATCCTTCCCTTAGCCTGCACAGACTTAAAGGAAAGCTGAGCAAACTGCATTCTGTCTCCATAAATATCCGCTGCCGGATTGTAATTCACTTTCTCGTTCAGGAAAACTCCATCATCCCTGTGAGCGTGGGAAGCCATGATAAAGTGTACAGAAAGTGATCAGTTTTACCTGTAATCTTTCAACTTGTCAGGACTGAACCGACCTGAAAATTTTTTCTCAACTTCCCGATTGTACTTTCTTTTGAAAACTCTGGCGGGCTTTACAAGTCCAGACCATCCCTTCTCCCCTCCTTTACAAGGAGGGGAAAAAGAGAAGCCTTCCAACTAAAGCTCCACAATCCCATGTTCTGGCATCACTATTCAAAACTTTCTCCCTCCATTTTCTTCATCTCATAATCAATTAACTCAGCAACGGGGATTTGCATTCTTGTACACGACGACGTTTTGTGTATTATTTTCTGTTGAAAATTATTCCCATTTATAGCCTCACAATCAAATTCAGACAATTC
>CAZHRR010000074.1:5863-11048 GCA_964534955.1 uncultured bacterium | reverse complement strand
ATCCGGGGTTCAGGCTAATTTGACTTTTTTTGACATAGAATCGCTCATTTTAGGTAATAGTTAAAATAATGATAATGATAAGAAAATTTTTCATGCATCAATTTACCAATATATCTGGAATTGTGCCATTTTTAGTATAATTTTTTCCACTACCATCTGCATTCATCATCCAGATTTCAGGATTGGAATATGTATCATCAATGCCTACAAACTGTGTAAATATGATAAATTTCCATTGATAGACCATGTAGCATGTGCTTCATGGTTACTACTATTCGTAAGTTGGATGGGGTTTAAAAATTGATATTCGAAACTCTCCATGTATTAGATTCAGTAATATCTTTCATAATGCATTCATGTTTTTCAACAAGGACACAGAAAGGTATGAATGTCAAGAATTTTTTCGCTCCAAGGTAATGAGAAGAAATCCTTAAATGCTGAAGAACTTTTGACTACACTTTACCTTGGATAAACTTGAGTAAATCTCCCGGTCGCATAATCTCCGGGGGCGCTTCACGAGGATAGTAATCACTCGTTTTAAAAGTTGTCAAAACGTCAGCCTGAACCTCCAAGGCTGCAGCCAGTATAGGAGTGTCCTTAGCATGGGCTTGCCCTGCTGCTTTTTTCAATGCTGAGTCACTTGGAACGACTACATCTGAGAAACACAATTCCAGAATTGACTGAAACACCTCCATCGCAGTTGGCAGCTTCTTCAAAATATTACGGCTACATTCTTCGATGACCTGTTCAGAAACATAGCCGTGAATCACACCCAGATCAGCTAATTGAAGAAGAATGTGGCTGGCACCGCTCTGCGAAAAGGACCCGGCAATGACCACGTCAGAATCGAAGAAGACCTTAAGTGGTGTTGACACTTGTTACTTTTTACCGTAGCGGGATCGTTCTTCAGCCACACCCTGCAGCAAGTCTTCCAGGGAAAGGCCTTCTTTCTCTATCATATATTCCAGTTCCGCCGCTAGTTTGGGAACTGTAGTGAGTTTAGGACTGATAAGGATTCCCTCGCCCAGATCGATAAGGGTTACGGGATCACCCTCATCAAGACGATATTTTTCACGGATTGTCTTAGGAAGCGTCAGAACTCCTCGCTTGCGTATCTGTATTGTCTTAGTCATATCTGATTCTCTGCTTTTCAGATAATCTGCATTAATTAAGCATAAAATACAACGATTTCATTCAAGCTGACTTTTCTCCTCATCTCTCCTTTTCATTTTCGATTGACGATTTTCGATTTTTCTCTACTAATCACCACTCACCAGTTATTTATCCATCGTAATGACGACAGGAATGTAGATGGGACGCTCACCAATCACTTCTCCCCTACTCCCCCGCTCTCTTTCTCCCCTACTCAAATCATTTGCCTCTTGAATTTCCTGAGAGCCGTTGTATATTTTCCGCGCGTGAAAGGCAACGAATGGCAAAACGATCACTCATAATCGTTGAATCACCCTCCAAGGCTCGTACTATTGAGCGATACTTAGGAAAGGAATATCGTGTAGAAGCATCTAACGGCCACATCAAGGATCTCCCCAGAAATGAATTCGCTGTTGATATTGCCGATAACTTCAAAGCCAAGTACGTCACAGTGGATGGAAAAGCTAAGATCATCAAAAAGTTGAAGGAGCGGGCTAACACTGCAGATAAGATTTTCCTGGCCACTGACCCGGACCGGGAGGGAGAGGCTATTGCCTGGCACATTGCCACTGAAGTGAATGGTTCTGGCAAGAGTACCCGACGCGTTCTCTTTAACGAGATTACACCGGAAGGACTTAAAGGTGGCATGGCCCATCCCCGGGATGTGGATATGAATCTGGTTAACGCACAGCTGACACGCCGGATCATTGACCGTATCGTGGGCTACACTGTATCACCTTTCCTCGGTTCCGTACTGTACCGCGGCTTGAGCGCTGGACGGGTCCAATCTGTAGCTCTGCGGTTGGTGTGCGAACGCCACGAGGAGATTGTCAACTTCAAACCGCAAGAGTACTGGACACTGGACGTGGAACTCATCACTGAGAAACAGGAGACTTTCACCGCCCGTCTCCACCGTATCGCCGGTAAGAAACCGGTAATCCCATCGAAAGCTGATGTACAAAAGATCATTGATGCCGTTCGTACCAAAGATTTCGTAGTAAGCGGTGTAGAGAAAAAAGACATCCGCAAGTACTCACCTCCTCCCTTCACAACCAGCACTCTCCAGCAGGATGCCGCCTCCCGTCTCCGACTGACACCGCGCCGCTCCATGCGCATCGCCCAGCGGCTGTACGAAGGGGTAGACATCGGTGCCGGGGAACCTACCGGTCTCATCACTTACATGAGGACCGATTCCACCCGACTTTCAAGTTCAGCAGTGAACAGTGCTCGCAGCTTTATATCATCACAATTCGGCAGCGAGTATGTGCCCAAGAAACCTAACTTTTTTACTCAAAAGAAGAAGAAGGTTCAGGATGCTCATGAAGCTATCAGACCTACAAATCCTACACTGGCACCTGACTCCCTTCAAGGAAAGATTGACAAAACTGAGCTGAAACTTTACTGCCTGATCTGGCAGAGGTTCATGGCGAGTCAGATGACACCTGCGATACTGGCACTGACTACAATTGATATTTCTGCCGGAGATGAGCATCTCTTTCGCGTAGCCGGATCGGTCGAAAAGTTCTCCGGCTTCAGAAAAGTCTATCCCCCCATACGGGAGAGAGAGGAAGTGGTCATTCCTAAAGAGATTGCCAAAGGCGACAAGGTAACAGCCAGAGATTTCTTTCCTGATCAGCACTTCACAGAACCGCCACCTTACTACACTCAGAGTTCCCTCATCAGGGAGCTTGATAAGCAGGGCATCGGACGTCCCAGTACATTCAGTGATATCATTGCAAAACTTTATGACAGAAAGTATGTGGAGACGGGCAGCCGGAAACTTGTTCCTACTGAAACAGGACTACTCGTAAACCGGATTCTGGTGGAAAATCTGCCGGACATATTTGATATTGGTTTCACAGCTCAAATGGAAACGGAGCTTGATGATATCGAAACCGGGACAGAGGACTACCTCACCGTACTGAACGATTTCTACAAACCATTCCGGGCTACTATGGATGCAGCCGAAGAGAAAAAGAGTGAAATCAAGGCTCAATTTCTTGAGGAAACAGACGAAAAGTGCGAAAAGTGCGGCAGCCCAATGGTAGTTCGGTTTAACCGTCGAGGGGAAAAATTTATGGGCTGTTCAGCTTTTCCCAAGTGTAAAAATGCCAAACCGCTGCCGGGTACAGAGAGAGAGGCCGATCAACCCGCTGGGAAAGATTGCCCAGATTGTAACAGTCCGCTGGTAATTAAGAAAGGCCGCTATGGACGGTATGCCGGATGCAGCAACTATCCCGACTGTCGCCATACCGAGCCATTGGGTACTGATATCGCCTGTCCCAAACCTGGCTGCGAAGGTGAAATCGTGGAACGGACCAGCCGGAAAGGTAAACTCTTCTTCGGCTGCAGCCGCTACCCAGACTGCGACTATGTATCGTGGTACAGACCGGTGTTGTTCACCTGTCAGTGCGGACACCATTTCGTGGAAGAGCGGTCGAATAAGACAAGAGGTACTTACTACTCATGTCCTGAGTGTAAGAACAGCTACGACACTATTGTGGAGGCAGATGAAGCGTGAAGACAACAAAGATATTTGCAATATTCTTCTTACTTGGGTTTATCTCTCTGACTGCTGCGGATAAAGCACGACAGACTACTCTGGAGAGAAACCTCATGGCACCATGCTGCGGCGGCGGAGTGATTTACGATCACTCAGACAACCAGAAAACAGCTCTCATGAAAGATATCATTGCCGCACTCATTGACCCACAGTTTGACAAGACTGCTGTTCAATCTCTATTCCAGCAGGCTTATTCAGGACGGGGAATGTACCAGTTCAGCTACGCTCCAGCGAAAAAGAGTCTTGAGGAGATAACCGACTATGTGGATAACGTCATTACAGCAGGCATGAGTAACAGGGAAATCCTGGACATTTTCAATTGGATTCATGGTGAAAGAATTCTGGCCAATCCCAAAGCAGAAGGATTTAACCTGACAGCATGGATTATGCCAGCGGTTGTTTTCATTTTGGCTCTTCTCATATTGATGCTGTACTTCCGAAACAGACCTGCTGCTTCTACATCTGAAACACAACAACCGGATCAAAGAATTCGTCATAGCGACCGGATTGAGAAAGAACTGAGGAAAATGGATTAATAGAAAACTGGAGAGATGGAGTTGTGGAGTAATGGAGAAATGAAGAAGTGAGAATAAATTTTGAGGGGACTCTATGAACTTTGCAAAACGGTTCACTAAAAGATGGAATATAAACCGTGGTTACATGAAACTGGACGTGTGGCAGAAAGCCATAGACTTGAACAAGCTTATCTGGGAATATACACATAATAGAACTACAATTGACTTCAAGTTAAGATCTCAGATCAATGATTCAGCTGTATCAGTACCGTCAAACATTGCCGAGGGATACAACCGCCGTTCTATCAAGGACTACATTAGATTTCTCTACATCGCACTATCTTCACTCTCTGAGACTTTAACAAGGGCAATTGCCTTACTCAACACTGACGTGTTTACTGATAAACAGTTTGAAGGCTTAGACAAACTTCATTATGAAGTTGAAAATAAGCTTCTGAAACTCATTGAGTCTCTGGAGAAAAAGAGAGATAAATCAGAGTGGACAGATCGAATCCATGATACAATAGATGAGTTAAATGCCGATGAATAAACAATTTTCCATCACATTAGAATTAACCTACTTCTGCATGAAAGGTGGACTCCCAATACTCCTCACAGAGTCCTGCGGACATTCCTCCACTTCTCCATTGCTCCATAAACTTATATAATGGACTGTTAATATGAAAACCGATAAAACAATGGATAAACTTGTTTCACTTTGCAAACGACGCGGATTTGTCTTCCGAAGCTCAGATATTTATGGAGGGCTGGAGGCAACATACGACTACGGACCGCTAGGAGTAGAGCTGAAGAACAACGTCAAGAAGCAGTGGTGGCGCGATGTGGTCACTTCCCGGGCTGACGTAGTGGGAATGGATGCCGCTATTTTTATGAATTCCAAGGTGTGGGAAGCTTCCGGACACGTTCAGGAGTTCCACGATCCGCTGGTGGATTG
>CAZHRR010000074.1:0-5763 GCA_964534955.1 uncultured bacterium | reverse complement strand
TACGGTCCATCGGAAGATTCAGCCTCCATCATCTATCTCCGCCCGGAGACGGCTCAGGGAATATTCGTCAACTTTCTGAACGCTCAAAGCACAGCCCGAATGAAACTTCCCTTCGGCATTGCCCAGATTGGGAAGGCTTTCCGCAACGAGATTACCACCGGAAATTTCCTCTTCCGCTCCCGGGAGTTCGAGCAGATGGAACTGGAGTTCTTCGTGAAGCCGGATGAGTCTACTGAGTGGCTCGACCACTGGGTTCAGTCCCGCTTCGACTGGTACAAAAGTCTCGGCATAATGGAAGGCAAGCTCCGTCTCCGCCAGCATGAAGATGATGAACTGGCCCACTATGCCGCCACCTGCTATGACGTGGAGTACGAGTTTCCCTTCGGCTGGTCGGAGCTGGAAGGCATCGCCGATCGGGGTACCTACGATCTTGACCAACACGCCAAGTCCAGCGGCAAGAAGCTCACCTGGTTCGACTCCAAGACAAACGAGCACATCACACCTGCCGTGGTGGAGTCATCTGCCGGAGTAGACCGTACCGTACTGACAATTCTGGCCGACGCCTACCACGAAGAGGAAGTTCCTTCAGCAGGCTCGGGACGACTGGAAAAGCGAGTGGTGCTGAAGTTGAATCCCAAATTGGCGCCCACTACTGTAGCCATCTACCCACTGGTAAACCGCGACGGAATGCCGGAAATCGCCGAAAGGATCTTCGATGACCTCAAAGGTGATTTCGCTGCCTTCTACGACTCTGGAGGTTCCATCGGTCGCCGCTACCGGCGGCAGGATGAAGCCGGAACTCCCTTTGGAATTACAGTAGATTCCCAGACGCTGGAGGATGAGACCGTCACCGTCCGGGAGAGGGACAGTATGGAGCAGGAGCGGGTTGCTATGGGTTATATTCAAAATTATTTAAATGTAAAACTCACAGAGAGTCCAGTCGCTCAGCACAAAGGGTAAGTCGCTGGAAAGAATAGAAGAGCAGCATGCTCAGTCTCTTACTCGGATATCTCACACATAACAGCACAGCAGACAAGATTATCGGGGAGTTTCCTATCAATAGAAGAGCACAGATCACAACTTGCTCAGATTACAATCGAGAGATGACTGAGTTCGAGGTTACACCTGCGTGAGCCTTCAGTTCTTCACAGATTATTGGTACACGGCTTTGGAAGCATGAGTTTGAAATGAAGGATATACCCGTCAAGAAACCGAATACCGAACTTCTTCCCAATTACATCAATAAGAACGTGACTATACCGTATGGGCTGACTGTTGAAGAAGTTGAAGACGCAGTTAGGGAAACATACCGTCTATTCAATGGCATAAATGAATACCTTGTAAAAAACGGATTTCGTCAATTAGAAGAGCTTTTGCTCGGGAACTCTCTATCTGGAATTCTCTCAGAATTCATAGTAAAGAATATTGCTCGAGCATCAAAATCACTCGTCGCCAACTCAAAAGTCGGAGGGTATCCTGACCTTCTCTCAAAGGGCTCCTATAAGTCGGATAGCGTACTAAAAGGGGATGAGGGAAGCGAAGTGAAATCTTCGATTCAGAAAGGTGGATGGCAAGGTCACAATCCAGAGGATTGTTGGCTTATGGTTTTCAGGTACATCATTGGTATGCAAGATAAAGGGGAAGTTGCGTCTCTTACATTTGTCGAGATTCTGTGTGCGAGATTAAAGAGAGAAGATTGGTCCCTCTCTGGCCGCAAGGAGACATCGCGACGAACACCGACAGCATCGATTACAGCCAAGGGAGTAGAAAAGCTACGCGAAAACTATTTGTATAGGCTACCGGGTTATGGGGTAGGTAGGCATCGTACTTTCCCGCTATGTTCATAGAGTTCTTTTGAATATTAGCTAAACAGAGCGCCTTGGAGACTACCGCCCTTTTCACGATGTGGTAGTCGATGTTTTTCATAATCAACGACTAGTTTAGATAGTTCGGGAATAGCCTTTTCAGCTGTGAGATAGAACTCACGATCCAACTCAGTACCAATACTCCTGTATCCAACAGCGCATGCCGCAGCGATAGTAGAACCAGCACCCATGAAGGGATCCAAAATGACTCCTTCACCGAGAGGCAAAGAGGCTCGGACAATTTGCCTCATGAATGCTTGTGGTTTCAGCGATGGATGTGGAGCTATTTCGCGTTCGGCAGGTCTTGTAGGCGAGCTTCTGATAATATCGCAAAAAGGCTTCTCGTCCGAAATGCGGCGCAAGCCACCCGTTTTCCACTGATTAAGATTATCCCGCACTCTTCCTTCGCACGGTTTCCTGAACAATCCCCAGGGCTCCCAACACGACCGAGGCATCACGGTAACATCACTGAATTCCTCGTGTGCGTTCTTGGGCCTGTCCCCCCCCCGTAAGGTTTGTACAAGACGGATGATTTCTCCTCTCTTCTCGAACCCCGCTTTCTCGAGTGCAGTATAAACCATATGGGAAAGGAGAGGGTTGGTCGCAATAAAAATATGTCCGCCCGGTACTAACACACGTCGAATTCTTTCCCCCCAGTCAAAGAAGAATCTTTGGAGATAAGTTCTGTCCTGCTGACTAAGAACAGTAAATCTCGGGAGAGGGTTCCTTTTGTAACCATCCAGTGAGGGTGGAATCCTCCATACCCCTCCTCGACCGTTGCGCAATTTGCTTTTCTCTGTACTAGAGTATTCTTTTAGTCCATAAGGAGGATCAGTAACAACAGCATGAATACTGTTGGGCTCTCTCTTATCCAACCAGTTGAAACAGTCAGTCTGGACGATTTCGTATAGTTTTCTCCCATCCCTCTTTAGTGAAACTTGCATCTCTGTTGTTGAGCTACTGATAACTCCATCTTGTGTGCTCCGACATGTCTTTTTGGTTTTGGCCGAGTAATCAGGGAACGCTTCACGTAGAATACCAGAAGCAGCAACAGGATTACTGTAAAGTATTCGTTTTATGTCATCAGGGAAATATCCCGCAGCGATGCTAAGGGTGGACGGGTCTACGCTCAATAATTCTGCCAGTTTCTTAACTATTTTCTTAGAAGGAAGCGCCTTCCCATTTTCCAAACGGGAAAGATATCCCTTTGTAACACCTAGTTTTCGGCTCAATGTGGAAAGGGACAACCGATATCTTAGTCGCTCGTGCTTAATGATTTCACCGAAGATAAACTTGTTCATATTTTCAGCACCAATTCTATTTGGACACATTATACCTTCCTCCCTTTAGGAAGCAAAATAAGGGTGTTTACCTTAATAGTCAACTAAGTTTTTTTATATCATCTAATTGTGATTCCTCTTTTCAGAGAATATACAGAATGTTCATAAGAGATTGGTCCTTCCGAACCCCTTATTTTTCCCAAGTGCAGTTGCAATATTGCCTCAATAGTTGAGACACTACTATGGCAAAATTCGACAAAACACAGAGCCAAGTGTGAGCTCATGGAGAACGGAATCACAGTCATTTCCGTTACTGAGAAACTCAGCTGATATTCAGAGAAAAAATAGTTCCAACTGCAAAGCAGTCAATCCCAACCCTATAACTGCCCCAACGATTACCTGCCCTACTGTGTGTTTCTTCAATATCACCCGGGAAGCCGCTACAGCCACAACAAGACCATACAGCGGAATAACTGATACCCCAAAATGATAGTTCAACGCCACCAGCGGTCCCGCTGTACCAGTGGCGTGGATGCTCACTTTCCACCGATAGGTTATGAGCAGTACCAACAGCGTGTTTGTGGCGTAACAGAACATCAGTCCCCGGACAACGGCTGAAGCGTCCAGAGCAGTCAGCAGAATAAAACCGATCACATAGGCACCGATGCCGACAATCAGCGGATTTATGCGCCGCTCCCGCGCATCCACATCGAGCGACTCAACAACTCCCGTCTTCTTCAAATAGAGAACGTAAATCATAGTAACCATGGAAGAAAAAAAGACAGCCACTACTGATAAGATTATCTTGTTTCCGCTTGTGGTAGGATTGCCGGTGAGGATCAAGAGCAGGAAAGCAATGGGCGAGGTGAGTATGGGATGGAATAGAATAGATACAAGTTTGGCCAGAGGGCGGACTGCAACAGTCAACAGTGTCAGCTCCGGAAGAGCGTCTCTTCCCGGTTGAACCACCGGACACAGCCCCATACCGCTATCCCGCCTAACAGGAAGAGGGAAAGATATACCTCAACCAGATAAAGGGGATTTATCGTCCCAGCTAATAATTCTTTGCTGGCGAGAGAGACATTCAAAATTGGAATCAACGCTGTTTTGACATCCAATTCAATCCCCGGTAACAATCCAATTATTACAGGTATGATAATGATCATGTTTGCAGGTCCGATGATACTCTGCGCTTCTTTAAATGATTTCGCATAGATTGAAATACTCAAGATTAGCGCTGCAAAAAATACGGCAATAGGTATAACCAGCGTTAAGATTGTAATTATGATTTTGAAACCTAACATATCCAAGATTACCTGCAACATATCTGCCGGAATATCCTCAATCAACTGGATGGCAACATAAATACCAAGTATTGCTATCAATGCAGAGATAATTCCAGATAATGAAACGACCCCAAGTTTACCAAGAACAATTTGTAGACGATTTGCCGGACTTGAGAGGAGGGTTTCAATTGTACCTCGTTCCTTTTCACCGGCGCCGAGATCTATGCCAGGGTACATAGTTCCCATAAAACTAAAGATAATGAACATGTACGGCAGGTACCCACCTGCGATTTTCCCTATCCGTTCCTGCGCAGAAGAGACATCCATCTCTAAAATAGCCACCGCATCAAACAAATCTTTATCCAGACTGAGCCTACCTATCCTTTCTTCTACAATCTGTTCATCATAAGACTCTATGAGATCGGTCATCCGTTTAATGGCACTGCCATAGGCATCAGATGATTTATAAAACACCTCTATTTCCCCCTGACGATCGGTTAGGATTTGATCGGGAAACTCAGGATTGACAACCACCGCCCCATCAATTTCCTCAGAAGCAATACTAGTGGTTATGCTGTCTTCAGGGAAGTTGTCGATTAAGATAATTTTTTCTCCCTCTTCGAATATTTGATATAATTGGGGTGCGTTTTCTTTACCCAAAAATGCAACTCGAATTTCTTTTGCTTTTGCCTTCTCAAGCTGCATCCGTTGTATTTTCAAAATACCGACAATCAACATGGGAGTAACTACCATGGGTATAATTATCATCATTACAATAGTACGACGATCTCTCAGAATATCTTTCAGCTCCTTAAGGAAAATGGTCACCGTCCGCTGCATCACGCTTCCTCGGCTAACCTGATAAATTCATCCTCGAAAGTGGCTTCTACCATCTTCTCTTCGAACGCCAGTAGGGTCCCGCTATAGAGCAGTTTCCCCTTATGGATTATGGCCACATCGTCGCACAGTAGTTTCACCTCCCCCATCCGGTGGGTGGAGAAGATGATGGTCTTCCCATCCTCCCGGCAGGAACGGATGAGCTCAATGATCGCTCGGGAGGTCATGACATCGAGCCCTTCGGTAGGCTCATCGAAAACCACTACCTCCGGATCGTGGATCATGGTGCGGGCGATGGAGGTCTTCTGCTTCATACCAGAACTTAGGCGGGCAATCCTTCGACCAGCAAACTCGTGCATTCCCAGGAGGCCAAACAGTTTCTCCCGCCGAATCTCGAACAGCTCTTGGTTCATACCGTGAAGATCTGCTATATACTTCACCATCTCGTTAGGGGTCAGCCGGTCGTAGAGAGTTGTCTGCCCAGTCATGAAGCCA
>CAZHRR010000073.1:0-11301 GCA_964534955.1 uncultured bacterium | reverse complement strand
TTTTAAAATTAAACAGTGAGGTATACGATTGCTTCACTTTTGATTACGTTTTTAGATTTTTATTAAAAAACAATTTTAATCATGAAGAGGCAATAGTAAAAATGCTATACCATTGCTTTTTTAGTGCCTTAGTTTTTCAAGAAAGAATACACAACAATTATTATTTAAGAATCAATGCCGATGAACAATTGTCTGAAGATCTAAAGGAATTAGTAATGAATTGTTTAATTAGAAAAAATAAAAATCACAACTAAACCGGGTAACATAGACTGATCATTGAATTTATTCGAAGGCTAGTCATCTCTCACACTGTATAATTCCATGCTTGAAATTCGAAATCTCAGTAAATCCTTCTACATGCGTCCGGTGCTGAAGGATCTATCTTTGCAGATAGAGGATAGCGAGACAATTGGCATCGTAGGAGCCAACGGTGCTGGTAAAACCACGTTGCTAAGAACATTGGCCCGGATATCTGCATGCGATTCTGGTGATGCTTTCCTTGATGGAGAATCACTTTTTAAGGGTTCAGCCAAGACCCGGGCAGGAATGCTTTTTCTGAGCCACCATCCAAACCTCTATCCAGTCCTAACTGGTGAAGAAAATCTAAAACTCACTTCCCGGCTTTATAGTCAGTCAAAGTCGAACGATGAGATTACAGCTGTCCTGGAGGAAGTCAGCTTGAGCCGTTTCCGGTGGGATCCGATCCGGAACTACTCACGCGGGATGCTGCAGAGGTTGGGATTGGCCAAGACGCTGCTGGTGCAGTGGAAATTGCTTCTACTGGATGAGCCGACTACGGGATTAGATGAAGAGGGGGGCAGACTCCTGGAGCGATTTCTCCTTCGTTGGCAGGAGGAGGACCGAAGCATGATGATCGTTTCCCATGATATCAACTGGCTGGAGAAGTTTTGTACCACTATTTATCAGTTAAGTGGCGGTGTTCTGAATAATTACAAAGAAGCTTAGGAATCACCTGTGTTTACTGCTCTACTGAAAAAAGATCTGCTTATCGAACTAAGGAGTAAAGAAATTGTTATTTCTATGATCGCTTTCGGTATATCTGTTATTCTGCTCTATTCGTTTTCCTTTAATGAATCTCCGCAGACTTTTTCTATTTTTGCCTCCGGTTTATTATGGATGGTATTTCTGTTCATTTCTGTACTGGGATTGCACAGGTCGTTCTCTCTGGAAAAGGAGTTTGATGCTATTGGGCTTGTCCTGTCCGCTCCTGTGGACAGATCACTGATTTTCCTCAGTAAGTGGGTCAGCGGATTTCTTTTTCTTGTCATAGCGCAACTGATCATTGTGCCCCTCTTCTGGCTATTTCTGGATCTGGATATTCCCGTACAGGCAGGTTATTGGCTGCTTATCTTTATTATGACGGATTTGGGAATTGCCGCCATCGGCAGTCTTGTTGCGGGTATTACCCTTAGGGCCAGGATGAGTGAAGTTTTATTGCCCATACTCCTCTTCCCACTGGTTTCGCCTCTTTTAATCGCGGCTGTAAAGTCCACCGATGCTCTTATGATAGGTTTACCCTTTGAAGATTGGAAGATTTGGGGAGCGGTTATCATAACTTTTGTCATTGCGTTTTCCGTTACAGGTGTATTAATCTTTGAATACGTAAGCGAGGAATAGTGAAGTCATTTAATTCAGAGCGTGTCCCTCAAATTATGGCGGTAGCGGTGTTTGTCATGTTTGCAGCGGGACTCATAATTGTAGTGAATTATTCTCCCTCCGTTAATATGCAAGCTGGACACGTATGGGCACAGAAGATATTTTATTACCACGTTCCGTCGGCATGGACAGCTTTTTTAGCCTATTTCATAGTGATGACAGCCGGAATCCTGTTTCTTCGCACGGGCAACAAGAAATGGGATCAGATCGGTGTCGCCTCGGCTGAGATAGGTACGCTTTTCTGCCTTCTGGTATTAATAACAGGTCCCATCTGGGGACAGGCTGCCTGGGGAAAACCGTGGACCTGGGAACCGAGACTGCTAACAACACTAATTCTGTTTCTATTGTATGTGGGATACTTCATGTTGAGGCAGTTTGGAGGTCACTACGAACGGGTGGCACGGAATTCCGCCGTCCTTGGGATCATAGCATTTCTGGACGTTCCTATTGTGTACCTCTCCTTAAAATTTTGGAGCGCAGACACTCAAGCCCATCCGCAATTAGGTATGAGTGAGCAATCTCTATTGGTGCTAAACGTATTCTTTTTCAATCTGCTGACATTTACGCTTCTTTTCATTTATATGGTGACGTACCGGGTACATATTTTGAAACTTAAGAGAAAACAACTGGAGATGACTCATGGATTATAAGCACCTTGGTTATTTTGTGGCAGTATGTATCATTGTTTTTGGGTCGGTCATTACTTGGTGGCTGAAGATGTTCCTGACCGAACGAAAATTGCTTAACCATATTACTTTGTTAGATAAAGACGTAACTTTATCGGAGGAAGAGAAGTGAGTAAAAATATAGTCCATGTAGTTGGCACAGGAACTATCGGTGAACCACTTATCGGTCTGTTGAGCGATTACATGGAGCAGCTTGGTATTGATGAGGTAACGTTCCATAAAAATTCACCTCTTTCATATGAACGGGCAAAAGTCAATGACCTGCTTGCCAGGGGCGCCCGGCTGGCAGTCTATGAAGATAAGTGGGAAGGTTTCAAGGAGATCGGTATTGAGCCGGAATTCGAAGCAGAAGAAGCTATCAGCAGAGCCGATGTGGTTATTGATTGTACGCCGAAAGGATTTGGTCATAAGAACAAACACCGGTATTACGAGAAATTTGCCCACAAGGTGAAAGGATTTATCGCCCAGGGAAGTGAACACGGTTTCGGACTGAAATATGCCAGAGGTATCAATGACGAAGCGCTTCAGAGGAATGATAATCAGTATGTGCAGATAGTGTCATGTAATACACACAACATTGCATCTCTGACCGATACCCTTGCTTATCACGATGGTAAAGATACTTTGGATTATGGGAGGTTTAACTGCATCCGGCGTGCTACTGATATTAGTCAAGAGGGCTCATTTGTTCCCTCACCACAGGTGGGTGTTCACGAAACGAAAGGATTTGGCACTCACCATGCCAGAGATGCTTTTCAGCTGTTCCAGACCATCGATCGGGAGCCGAATCTGTTCTCATCGGCAATTAAGATCAATACGCAATATATGCATATCATCTGGTTCAATCTGAAATTGACTGAAAAGATAACAATGCAAGGGGTTCTGGATAGACTAAAAGCCAATCCTCTTATTGCGCTTACAGAGAAAAAATCCAGTAATACGGTCTTTTCATTTGGCAGGGATCATGGTCACTACGGGAGAATATTAAACCAAACAGTAGTTTCTGTACCAACTCTCGCAGTGCACAACGATAACGAAATCGTGGGCTTCTGTTTCACACCTCAGGATGGTAATTCGCTGCTCAGTTCAATAGCTGCCACATGTTTCTACCTCTATCCCGACAGCTACCAGGATAAAATCCAAAGTCTGAAGCACGTCTTTTTCGATGAGGTGTGATTTACTTACAGGAGCAGGAATGAATTGGATCACAAGATGAAAGTGATTGACTATATCGAGAATGCTAACTCAACACTTATGAGCTACGAGATTATTCCGCCGCTGCGGGGAGGAAACGCGCAGGAAATTTTTGATCTTGTGGAGCAGCTAATGCCGTACAAGCCTCCTTTTATTGACTTGACCAGCAGAGCCGCGGAGGTTAACTACGACGATCTTCCTGATGGAACACTTAAACGGCACATTCGGAGGAAACGACCGGGGACTATTGGTCTGAGCGCCGCTATTAAGAATCGCTTCAACGTTGAGACTGTACCTCATTTATTGTGCCGCGGGTTCACTCGGGAAGAGACGGAAGATGCTCTAATTGAACTACATTATCTCGGAATTGATAATGTTCTCGCTGTCAGGGGAGATGAGGTTCGCAAGGATCAAAACAATCAGCCGGGAAAGTCCTACAACCGATATACATCAGATCTGGTAACCCAGATAAAGAATATGAACAGTGGTAAATATCTGGAGGAGGATCTGGTTGATTCCTATTCCACAGATTTCTGCATTGGTGTGGGAGGATATCCTGAAAAGCACTTTGAAGCGCCGAATCTGACAGTTGACCTCCAAAATCTGAAAAAAAAGATTGATGCCGGTTCAGACTACGTCGTTACTCAAATGGTTTTCGATAATAAGCCGTTTTTCGAATTCTGCGAAAAAGCTAATAAGATTGGTATTGATGTTCCGATTATCCCAGGAATTAAGATTGTAACCAGGAAATCCCACTTGACTTCAATCCCAAGGAATTTCTTCGTAGACATTCCCGAAGCACTTGCGGATAAAATAGCTGACCTTCCAAATGTGGAGGTATATGATGAAGGTGTACAATGGGCTCTGGAACAGGTCCAGGAATTTGTGGAAGCCGGCGTACCGTGTGTCCATTTCTACATCATGCAGGATACAGCTGCAGTCACTCAGGTAGTGAGAGAGTTCAAATAGCTCCCTTTCATTGGTTTTTACTGAAAATATCTTCATCAAAGGGTAGCTCACCGTAAATTGTAACCACGTATGAAGAATGCTAATACTCTGAAGCGGGCATTTTACGAACATATTGACCATGCTGGACTACTTCCCAAGGACTCTGGAATCCTGATGGCAGTGTCGGGGGGGATGGATTCTGTTGTCCTGTTGGATCTGATGGACACTCTTTCCCCTGAACGGAATTGGCGCCTCGAAGTGGCTCATTATCATCATGGCATCCGGGGAAGTGATGCGGATGAAGACGCAACATTTGTTGAGAAACTGGCTGCTGATCGAGGGTTAACTTTCTACCGGGGATCACTTCCGCAAATGCCGGAAAATTCAGGAGAAAATTGGGAAGCATATGCCCGTAGTCATCGATATGATTTTCTGGAAAAGTGCTGTGAAAAAGCGGGGCTCGACTGGATTGTAACCGCTCACCATGCCGACGATCAAGCGGAAACGATTTTTATGAGGCTGCTCCACGGAACAGGCGTACAAGGGCTCCAGGGCATCCGGGAAAAAGTCGGCAGGGTTGTACGGCCGCTGCTGCCATTCCGAAGGGAAGAGATTTCCTCATATGCGCAGGAAAATGAGTTGGTTTCCCAGCACGACTCTACTAACGATGATATTGATCTGGAACGGAATTTTCTCCGCCACGAAGTTCTTGCAAAGCTTGACACACGTTTCTCCAACTATCAGAGCGATATCAGGACTTTGGCGGAAAATATTCGAGAATTGGAAGAATTTGTACAGTCGGAAATGGAAGGGAGAGCTGACAAGCTGGTAACATATGGCAGCGATGGGGTTCTATGTTTGAATGCAGCTCAATTACTGGCGGAACCTGCCTTCATCAGAAAACGACTGATTCATCATCTCACCGATAGTGGAGATTGGCGTGGTCATGTATGGCGTTCTCTGGACACTTTCCTCCGTTCGTCCAAGACAGGTCAGATGCTGACACTTCCGGGCGGATGGTCTTTTCTGAAGGACCGGGAAGATTTTCTGCTCACTAAAGCTGTGGATGTGAAATCAGATCATGTTCGTCTCAACTTTAAAACCGGGGATGTGTCTGTGCACGTGGAAGATCACCTGTTTGAGCTGGAAATGCTTGACAAATCCGCCTCATTTGTGACTAACAAGAGTGAAGAAATAATTGATTTGGCTTCAATTCCTTCCAATAATCTGGAACTCCGGGGTTGGCGGCCGGGTGACCGTATGAAGCCTCTCGGAATGGGAGGAAGCAAAAAAGTGAGTGATATTCTTATCGACCGCAAACAGGATCGCTTTGCCAAAGCTCGTCAATTTGTGCTTACTTCTGGAGGTGAGATTGTGTGGCTTTGCGGTATCTGTCTTGACGATAGATTCAAGGTAACCGAAAGAACTTCTCGGTTTGGACGTATGGTATGGCGTAAGGAGGGAGCAGTATGCGCGAACTGATATCTGCTGAGCAAATTGCTACACGGGTATGTGAAATGGGGGAAGAGATTTCACAGGATTACTATGGAAGGGAGCCCATTTTTGTGGGAGTACTCAACGGAAGCTTTATCTTTATGGCCGATCTTGTGCGCGAACTGGATATTGACTGTGAAGTGGACTTTATCAAATTGTCCAGTTACGAAGGGACAGCCTCCTCGGGTACAATTCATTTGAGAAAGGACATTTCATCTGATGTTACCGGGAGAGATGTGATTATCGTGGAGGATATTGTGGATTCGGGGTTAACCATCAACTTCTTGAAATCACGCATAGAAGACGCAGGACCGTCATCGGTAGCGGTGGTAACTTTGCTTTTTAAAAGAGAGGTGGCACAGCTAAATTTTGATTTGGATTATGTAGGATTTGAGGTTCCTCCTGATTACGTTGTGGGTTATGGACTTGATGCGGATCAGAAAAGGAGGAACTTGAAAGGAATTTTTTCCATTGAAGACGAGATGAAGGAAGATAACAATTAAGGAATTTATTGTTTTATGAGTAAAGATAATAAGAGAAACAAACCCGACACACCTGACAAACAGCGTGGTGACGATCAGCAAAAGGATAATCAGGGCTTTCAATGGAAGCAGGCGGGAAAAACATCCCTAATCTGGGTCATCATCCTTATATCTGCCATTTTCGTTTCTGGACTTTTTACTGGAAGAGGGGCTAACGAAGTAAAGCTCGAATATTGGGAATATGAGCATTTCCTGAATTCAGAAATGATTGCATCCGCCGAGATTATTGAGAATGAATTTCACGGTGAGCTTAAGAGACAAAGTACAGTTGAACGGGGTAGTCAACGGATACCAGTAGATGCATTTTGGGTTATACTTCCAAGAGAAGCTGACGAAGCGATGGAGGCGGTATGGAAGACAGAAGGAATCCAGTATACATTTAGTAAACCGAGTGTAGACTGGATGGGATACCTGCTGAGTATGGCGCCATGGCTGCTGTTAATTGTATTCTGGATTTTCATTATGCGGCGGATGCAGGGTGCTGCCGGCGGTACAAAGGGACTTTTCAGCTTTGGCCGTAGCAGGGCACGGCTCTGGACGACTGATAAACCGGGGGTTACTTTTGAAGATGTAGCTGGCTGTGAAGAGGCCAAGACAGAATTGACAGAAGTCATCAAGTTCCTGAAACACCCAAAGCGATTCCAGAAGCTGGGTGGGCGGATTCCCAAGGGCGTCCTGTTACTCGGACCTCCCGGAACAGGAAAGACTCTGATGGCTCGTGCCGTAGCAGGTGAAGCTGAAGTGCCATTCTTCAGTATCAGTGGTGCTGACTTTGTGGAAATGTTTGTGGGCGTGGGAGCTTCCCGTGTGCGGGACCTTTTTGAGCAGGGGAAGAAGCACGCTCCTGCAATTGTATTCATTGATGAGATTGATGCCGTAGGCCGCCATCGTGGTGCTGGGCTCGGAGGCGGTCACGATGAACGGGAGCAGACTCTCAATGCCCTGTTGGTGGAGATGGACGGATTTGAGCCCAACACCAACATAATCATTCTGGCGGCAACCAACCGTCCAGATGTACTCGATTCAGCCTTACTAAGACCGGGACGCTTTGACCGGCAGGTCGTGGTAGATGCTCCTGATGTGAGAGGAAGGCTTGGCATCCTGAAAGTTCACACCAGGGATATTCCCATGAATCATGTTGATCTCGAAACTATCGCCAAGGGGACTCCAGGGCTTGTGGGCGCTGACCTTGAAAATATCGTGAACGAGGCTGCGTTACTGGCTGCGAGAAAAGATAAGTCAAATGTAGAAATGGATGATTTCGAAGAGGCGAAAGATAAGGTAATGATGGGTGTGGAGCGAAAGAGCATGATTCTAAGTGATGAGGAGAAGGAGTTGACCGCCTATCACGAATCGGGACATGCTCTTGTAGCTATATTGCTGCCGGACGCAGATCCCGTTCACAAAGTGACCATTATCCCTCGGGGAAGGGCTTTGGGTCTCACAGCACAGCTCCCCATTGATGAGAAGCATAACTACTCCCGGTCCTACATTGAGACTCGGCTAATGGTACTCATGGGCGGTCGCTCGGCAGAACAGATCATCTTTGGAGAACTGACCACAGGCGGTGGCAACGACATAGAAATCGCTTCCAAAGTAGCTCGAAAGATGGTGTGCGAGTGGGGAATGAGCGACCTTATGGGACCCCTCACATTCGGTAAGAAGGAGGAAGAAATCTTCCTGGGACGAGAGATCGCTAAGCACCGTGACTACAGCGAAGAGACTGCACAGAAAATCGACAAGGAAGTGACTAAAATCCTCACTGGTGCAGAAAAAGATGTCATTAAACTCTTGAAAGACAACATTGATAAACTTCATTCATTGGCCAAAGTATTACTGGAATACGAAACCATTGATGGTTCCGAATTAGATGGAATTCTGGCTGGGAAAAAATTGAAAAGACGTCCTGCCCGGGAAAATAATGGTCAAACCGTGGAGGATGAAGTTGTTGCTGAAACACCCTCGGGGGCTGAGCCAACGGAAGAGGAAAAAGAGGGAAAATAGTATTAAACTGGGAAAGTGATTCGGATGGAAATTCAAAAGTCTCAGAAATGAGAACTTTAATGAAAATTTTAACTGAAATACCTCCCCTCTTTCCCCTCCTTAGAAAGGAGGGGTGAAGGGGTGGTCTGGACTTTATTCCCACTCCCTTTTCTATTGGACAATTGTCGGTTTTAAGAGTGTGATAAATCTTTTTCCTTTAGCCTCCATCTTCGCGGAGAACGCCTTTCTTCAGGTGTAATTTTTCGATCATGACTTTCTCTGATCTTCTATTACAGAACCGGACGCTCATCGAGGGTGTCTTGAACGTAACTCCCGATTCCTTCTCCGATGGTGGTGAATTTTATGACACTGAAAAAGCTGTGGAGCGAGCCATTCAGATGGCGGAAGAAGGAGCTGACATTATTGACATTGGCGGGGAGTCTTCCCGGCCCGGAGCAGATCCTGTCAGTGAGAAAGAGGAAGAACGGCGCGTACTGCCGGTCATTTCCGCTCTTAGAAATAAGATTGACATTCCTATCTCTATTGATACCTACAAAGCATCTATAGCGGAGAAGGCACTGGATGCTGGTGCTCAAATCATAAACGATATCTCCGGGCTGAGGGTAGACGACGATATGGCCCGGCTGGCGGCTGAGCGGGATGTACATACCATCATCATGCATATGAAAGGAACGCCCAGGACTATGCAAGTCAAACCCAGCTACAACGACCTGATGGCAGAACTGGTGCAGTTCTTCGTGGAGCGGATTACTTATGCTCAATCTGCCGGCATTTCTCAGGAGAAAATCATTCTCGATCCGGGGATAGGTTTCGGAAAGCGCGTGGAGGACAATTTCGTCATACTGAATGAACTGCAGAAAATTGTGGAACTGGGCTATCCCGTTCTTGTTGGACCGTCGAGAAAATCATTCATTGGAATAACGTTGAATCTGCCTGAGAAGGAGCGGTTGGAAGGGACATCTGCGTCAATAACGGCAGCCATCCTGAACGGAGCGAAAATTGTCCGCGTGCATGATGTGAAAGAGATGCGGCGGGTGGTTCTGATCACTGATGCTATTAAAATGGAGGGAGCGGCGGCATGACTCTCCTGAAACTGGGCTTCCTGACCATTACACTTGTAGATGTTATTGACATCGCCCTGGTGACGTGGCTTTTTATCCAGCTTTACCACTATTTCAAGGGGACTCGAGCCGGACACATGCTTGTAGGACTGGTGATCATTCTAATATCATCATTTGTCTTCCGGGCTTTCGGTATGCGGGGGATGATCTGGATCGTGGATCAGATACAGACTGTGTGGGTTGTAGCTTTCGTTATCCTGTTCCAGCCTGAACTGCGTCGCCTCCTGATCTATGTTGGACGAACGCGCTTTATCCGGCGACTCTTCAAGGTAGGGACATCCAAGACCATTGAAGCCGTGGCAGAAGCCTGTGCCGAACTTCAGCGGAGGAAGTGGGGTGGGCTGATCGTCCTGCAGCGTGATATAGGACTGAAGACCATCAAAGAGTCTGGAACATCTCTAAAGTCGGAAGTGACAGCTCCGCTGCTGATCTCAATATTCAATCCTCAGTCACCTATGCACGATGGTGCAGTGATTATCCAGAACGACGTGCTTGAAGCGGCTCAATGCATTCTGCCGTTGACAGAAAGAGAACAGCTCGACCCGAAGTTCGGAACCCGCCACAGGGCGGCTTTGGGTATCAGTGAGGAGACCGATGTGATAGCTGTGCTGGTATCAGAGGAGACCGGCCGTATTGCCATAGCCATGAACGGCGTCCTGGAGCCTAATCTGGACGAGTTCGACTTACGGCGAAAACTTAATGAGCATCTATTTGTGGGGTCGGGAGAGTGAAAGTAGCATAATGAACGGCGGTGCAGCACCACCAGCTTTCAAAAAGAGAATGAACTCTCTTAAAATACAAAAAGCAAATCCAGTTCATGAAGAAGCCTAATAGTTTAGACTATGTTGAGTACAGTGGGATATTAAAGGATCTTCGTAAATATTATCCTTGTAATCATCGAGTTTCGAGCTGGAAATCTAGAGGTCTTTTTTCATCTGATCAAATTCATCTTTGGTAATTTCACCTTTAGCATATCGTTTCTTTAGTATCTCCAAAGGTGTTTCTGAGTCTGTGATTTCGTGATGATGTCTATCTGAATCTTGCATCCACGGTGGTTTGAAGCCTCTTCGTCCTGACATCAGGAAAAAGAAGACCATCATTATTATGAACATTATTATGGGGAATATCCACCATCCACCCCACCACATATGTTGTCCTGTCCCCATCTGTTTTTCTCCTTTCTTTTAGACAGTCATGAATGCCAGGCGTGCTTGTTTTTTATTAAGTACAGTATAAGAAGGCTTTGCAAAACCTACTGCACAAATAAAAAGTGTAAAATTCGCCTGTCCACAGGGCACAGCCTCCTTCGTAGATCCTGCGGACTTTTCGTTGGAAAACTTGTCCATAGCCCCGCTATTGACTTCGTCTCCGCCTCAATCAGACGATTTTTTCTTCTTTTTTCTTCACAGTTTTGTAAAGTCTTCTGTAACATTATCAAATAAAGATGTCTTTGGGAAGCAAAAAATTTTCAATCCCGTTTTATATCTTTACTTCATCAATAATCTTTGCCACCAGATCTTCTTTCTCTTCCTCTGACATTTCTACACTGCCCTTTTCTACCAAAATACCAGTCATATACAACCTAAAAATCCCATGTAGTCTTTATTAAATATTCGAAAAGGCGCCTCAACTTCT
>CAZHRR010000072.1:0-11428 GCA_964534955.1 uncultured bacterium | reverse complement strand
TTATTAACTTTAAAATGTAAGATAGTTCTCAAACTAATTCAATCTTTTTCGTCTGGCAAATTATGGTTGCGGAAAGTTACGGGGAATACTAAGAACCTTTATTTGGTTACTTATGAATAGTTCAGGTTAAATAGAGTATCAGGATAAGAAAGGTGAACCGCAAAAGGAAGAACCGACAGAAGTCCCAACTGAGGAGGAACAGGAAGCGGGAGATTATCCCTGTTTTATCAAACACTATTTCTCAATGATATGTATGCCATTCTAGAACCTTCAAGGTTTGGTGAACCTTGAAGGTTGCTGGTCAAACAGGGAGTGATCATTGTCATACAAAGCGCCTTAATCCATTTCCTCCATTTGAATTGTAATGAGTCAGGCTTAATTTGCTGCTGATGATTCATCGTCTATCACATATTTTATTGACACTCACAACGGTAGTTTCATTTCTGTCGGCGGGTGTAGTCTACCAACAGGTGCGCGTATTCTATACAGACTCATCTGACCTGCAGCAGATTCGTGAAGTCGGTATACCTCTCGATCATGTGCGAACGAAGAAGAACGTTTTCATTGACGTAGTAGCAACTCGAGAGCAAGTTACAGATCTTGAGGCAGCCGGCTTTCAGATTGAGCTTATTCACGAAGATGTGACGGCGTTTTACAAGAGCCGCTTTGATCCGGAACTGAAGCGGGACCGTGGTTTTGAACTTGGTTCCATGGGCGGTAATTATACTTTAGCTGAGTTTGAGGCGGAACTGGATTCACTTCATCTGTTGTATCCGGATATTGTATCACAGAAGGAAAGTATCGGTCAATCCGTTGAAGGACGGAATATATGGGTGGTAAAGATATCTGATAACGTAGATCAGGATGAGAGTGAGGATGAACCGCTTGTTCTTTATACAGGTGTAACCCATGCCCGGGAGCCGGTAGGAATGATGAATCTCATTTACTTCATGTATCATCTCTGTGAGAATTTCGGCAGTGATCCTTATGTGACGTACTTAGTTCAACAGCGCGAGATGTGGTTCATTCCTATTATTAATCCCGACGGTTACGCTTACAATGAACTCATTGAACCCAACGGCGGAGGGATGCACAGGAAGAACCGTCAGCAGGTCTGTCCCGGGAATGAAGGTATTGATCTCAACCGGAACTACAGCTATAACTGGGGCGCCGATTGGGGCTCCAGTGGTGATCCCTGTTCCGATGTATACCGAGGAGAAGAGCCGTTCTCTGAGCCGGAGACGCAGGCGGTCCGTGATTTTATTATGAGCAAGGATTTCAAGAATGTTCTGCACTACCATACCTACTCTAATCTTCTGATCCACTCCTTTGGTTCAGGAGATTATCCACCCGAACCGGACCTGACCTATCTACGGGAAGTTGGAGCGGAAATGACCAAATTCAACAACTATCAGGTAGGAACCGGTCCCGAGACTGTGGGATACATGGTGAACGGTGATGCTGTTGACTGGTCCTACGGCGATCAAGGACTGATTGCATACACACCCGAAGTAGGTTCCTACAGTGACGGTTTCTGGCCGGCTACGGACCGTATTGTTCCTCTCTGCGAAGAAAATCTCTGGCCTAACCTCTATTTTGCAAGGCTGGCTGGATCTATTCTCAGAGTGAAAAATGTGGAGATAAGCCAGGAGTATCTGAATCCCGGTGATGTCTTTACTATTACCTTCGATGTCGAGAATATTGGTCTCTGTGACTCACCCGGTCCTTTGACGGTAACTGTATCATCTGTGAACAGTGTAATCGAGTTTGTGCCTGTATCCATCGAACTCCCTGCTTTGAATGCCCGGGAGTCAGTCCCCTTCCCGGATGTAATAGACATGGCAGTAAGCAGTACAGTAAGTATTGGGTGCCAATCAGGAATAGAAGTTACTTTACAGTCAGGGGAAGAAGAATTTGCCACGACCATCGATATTGTTGTTGGAACACCTGAAATGTTCATGACTGATGATGCCGAAGCCGGTATGGGCAATTGGACAACTTACGCTTGGGGTCTTTCCGATGAAGCTGCTCAGGGGGAATTCTCTTTCACTGACAGTCCCGGAGAAGGCTACGGTTCGTGGGAAGTCAACAGCATGGAACTGGCAGAGCCTTTTGATTTGACTGAAGCATCGTACCCGGAATTGAAATTCAAAGCCAAGTGGGAGATCGAGTCCTACTGGGATTTTGCTCAGGTACTTGTCCGAATCGGAACATCAGGGGAATGGCAGCCGCTGTCCGGAGAATTTACGATATTAGGAAGCGGTAGTGGCGTCCAGGATGAAGGTGAACCGGGTTACGATGCAACTCAGTTCCAGTGGATCGAGGAAACCATGGATTTATCCGAGTTTGCCGGAGAGCCTGAAGTGTACCTCCGCTTTACACTCTTGAGCGATGGGTATGTAGAAGGGGACGGCTTCTATGTGGATGATATTAAGGTACTGGAGTTTCCGGAGGCAGAGATTGGTCCTGGCGACGTGAACGGCGACTGCTCCGTTGATGTGGCTGATATCCTCCGCATAGTGGAAATGGTCTTACATCCGGAGACCATGGAAGATTATGAATTGCAGTATGCTGATCTCAATCACGACCAGATTATTGATGTTTTGGATATAGTAATACTGATACAATTTATTATTGGAGATTAAACGATGAGCCTACTCCGAAAAGGTCATTTTGGGTTAAAGCCCTATCTTTCCCAAATCTTTACCCCCAAGCTAAAGCATGGGGTAAGTATTTATATAATAATAGACACAGTGACACACTTACCCCTTTCTTTAGGTCGGGGATATCGCAAAACACCAAAACCGTGGGGTTTTTCAGCAGGATCTTGAGAACCCCCTTTCTGGAGTGGACTTAATGATGAAAATCAATTTTCGGATTACACTACTAGTGATCTTTCTTTCTTCGACAGTTTGGACTTTAACAGCTGACTTACCTCCCCAAAAAACTCGACGTCAGCCGGTCATTCATCATAAAACAGCGGCATTAGGTCTGCGGGAGGATGGCACAATTCATGCGTGGATTTATTTCCGGGACAAGGCGATAGATGCTTCACAGTTCCCGGCTGCCTTGGATGAGGCAAAGTCACGATTGACACAGCGTTCCCTGAACCGCCGGGAGAAGCGGGGGAGCGGTGAAGTGGTTTCCTACCGGGATATACCGCTGGAAAGTAACTACATCAAACAGGTAACAGCTGAAGGAGCCACAGTCCGCCGCAGAAGCCGCTGGCTGAATGCTGTTTCAGTCTCTGCAAGCATGGAGCAGCTGGAGGAGATCAGTCGGCTGTCTTTCATCTCCCGCATCGATCCCGTGCTGATGCATCGCCGGCCTCTGCCACCGGATGAGTCTGACTACCATCGGGGGGAACTTGAGCGCTACCGAGGAGTGAGGGACTCCCTGGACTACGGCAACAGTCTGGACCAGCTGGAGCAGATCAACTGTGTATCCGCTCACGAGGCGGGATATACTGGGAAAGGTGTCCTCGTGATGATGCTCGATACCGGCTACTACAAGGATCACGAGTCCATTCAGCAGGACAGTATTATAGCGGAATGGGATTTCATAAACAACGATGGCGATACTCAGGACGAATGGGGTGATCCGTGGGGTCAGCACAATCACGGAACTTATACCCTTTCTACCTTGGGGGGATATGCCCCCGGTACTCTTTTCGGTCCGGCCTTTGAGGCGACTTTCCTATTGGCCAAGACGGAAATGGTAGACCAGGAGATTCAGGTAGAGGAAGACAACTATGTGGCTGCACTGGAGTGGGGTGACTCGCTCGGTGCGGATGTGGCATCCAGCTCCCTTGGATACCTCGACTGGTACACTTACGAAGACATGGATGGCAACACGGCTGTAACAACAATCGGTGTGGATATTGCTGTATCCCTTGGGATGGTCTGCGCAACTGCAGCCGGGAATGAGGGGTACTACAGCTGGTACTATATCATCGCTCCAGCAGATGCCGATTCCGTAATAGCTGTGGGCGCAGTAGACAGTGAAGGAGTAATTGCTTCTTTCAGTTCCCACGGACCAACCTATGATGGCCGGACGAAACCAGAAGTTTGTGCCAGAGGGGTTTATACATTCTGTGCGTCGCCATCAGGGACTCAGGAGTATACTTACGTCAGTGGGACGTCCCTCTCCACGCCGCTTGTAGGCGGAGCAGCAGCGGTTGTCTTGAGCGCCCATCCGAACTGGGCACCCATGCAGGTTAGGGAAGCTCTCATGATGACCGCTTCCCAGGCTGACAGCCCAGACAACGACTACGGTTGGGGCATAATCAATGTATGGGATGCCATCAACTATGAATCAGAACCTGTTCTGGGTGATTTAAATGGAGATTACGTTCTGAATGTTTCTGATGTTCTCCTCATGGTGGATTTGATCCTGGATCCTGCTTCCATGGGACCAGAGGAAGCAGCCATAGGAGATATGAATCATGACCAGTTTGTGGATGTCTTCGATATTATCCTCTTAATACAAATCATATTGGGGCAATAGAGTAGTTTTAGGTGTAACATTGAGATTCATTTTGTAGATTAACTTTGTACTGCAAGTTTTGACTTGCGTTTTGTAGTTTTTTGATAGCATCTCTTAGTATGTTTTCGACAGGGGCACGCAATTGGCACCATTTTTGCGATAGTTGATAATGAAGGCAGGGAGGTGAGCATTTACTCCCAGCTATGTAAAGATGTACCTACTATTAGGGAGGCACAAGCCATGAAATCTATCATAACTCTTTTATTACCAGTTCTTCTTTTAGCCAACACAGGTTCACCCGATAGAATACCAGAATATATAGATCCTTATGCAGATGAGTTTATGAATCCGTATGGTCCTGAAGTTCTTGCTGAAATGTCCAGGGGAGAAGTCGTAGGATTCCAAAGGGATTACTCTATCCAGAGAGAGGGAGGTCCATGGACTGAGATAGGCGGAATTCCGGGTGCCACTGTTGAGGAACTCGTATTCGCTCCCAGTTCACCGAATGTGGTTTATGCTTCTACCTACGGTGACGGAGTTTATAAATCAACAGATAGTGGTAACACATGGTCTGAAACAGGCCTCACTGATCTCCTCTGCTCGTGGAATGGCTTGGATGTAGATCCCCAAAATCCGGATGTCGTGTATGTTGGGGCGTACAATGCTGGTTATTTCGAATACGGAACTTTCCGATCTCAAGATGGCGGAAACAGCTGGGAAATATGGGGGCCGGACAGCCTGACTTACGCCTACACCATTGAAGTAAATCCTGTACACCCGGACACTGTTTATCTGGGTGGACCCGAAGGGTTCTTCTACACTTGGAATGGCGGAGATACCTGGTTTCAGAACTACGATGCGGGAAGTTACATTAGCCATATTCGTTCTCACCCGTCCAATTCAGATGGTCTATGCAGCGAGATCAGGTTTATTCTCTGTGAGTACCGATGCTGGGGCGACATTCAGTGAGATCATCCTGCCAGACTATTACTCTGTTCGACATATTGAAATAGATTTCAATTCACCGGAAACAATATATTTATCTACATTTTTTGGCCTTTTAATTACGCACGATGGAGGGAGCAGTTGGGTCGTTGTAGATGAACAGTTCGGTTGGGATCCATCCGAGCCGTACTCAAGACCGCCGTATATCCTGAGCACTGCTTCAGACCCGAATGATTCAGATCATATTCTTACACATAGCGGGTATTATGGAGTTTTTGAATCATTTGACGGAGGGGATATCTGGAATCATGAGCACCCACCTGTCCCCGATGTATTGGGATACGGAGTGACCTACTCACAAACTGACAGTCAGTTCGTCGCCTCCCTCTGGTGGAAAGGACTATGGCGTTACAACGGCAGTGATTGGAGTCGAAGCGATGAAGGTTTGGATCACCAGTTCGTAGATGAAGTGGACATAGTCAACGAAAACGAGATTTGGGCTGCAACTTTAGGATACGGGGTTTTCAAGACCAACGACGGAGGATGGACGTGGGAACAAAAACTAGCGCCTTCTCACACATGGAATTGTTATTCGGTTGCTGTTCATCCTGAAGATCCGTCAATTGCACTGGCCGGATTCCGCTATGGAGGCATGTACTTGTCCACGGACGGTGGAGATACATGGACTAATGCAGTGGGTGGTGACTCCATGTCCGTCCGGGACATCCAATATTGTCCCAGCAATTCTGATGTTGTCTATGCTCACGGTTATAACTTTTATAACACAATAAATGAGTTTTACCGCAGCGATGACGGAGGTCTGACTTGGACTACTATATATTCTTCTACAGAACAGTTTTTGTTCAATTATGGAGTAGATCCAGACGACGACAATCACTTGATAATGTGCAAGAGATTTGATCCGTTTGGGGAGGGTAATGACTACTACTCGGTGGAATCCTTTGATGGAGGCTATACATGGGAAGACTACGATGCCCTTCTTTTGGACTATCGAGGCTATGATTTTACACTTGTTCCGGAGACTTCAATCGTTCTTGCATCAACCTGGGGGAACGGTGTTCTAAAGATGACCGACTATGGCTGGGAACCGGCTGGTGAAGGTATTCCGGAGGAAGCTGCAGCCGGTGATATGGAGTTTACACCGCTTGGGGATATTTTAGTGGATATCTGGGGTGCTGGCATTTATGCCAGCGTGGACAGCGGCGCCACATGGGAGCCTGACAATGACGGGCTCACCAGTAGCGGGTCACTCAGCAAGGACTCAGAAGTAACTGAGTCCGGCATGATGACTGTTGCCGGGACCTACGGAGGAAACTTCCTCCGTACTACATCATCCGCTCCAATGATCACAACGATTCCGTCTGATACTTTGGACTTTGGTGATGTTTATATAAGCTATCCTGATACAGGTACGGTCACCATCCGCAACAGTGGTCTTTCCCTGCTGGAGGTCTATTCAGCAGAGCTTACGGGTGACGGATTCTCACTGGTGAATCCGCCTGAGGATACAATAATGCTCGATTTCTGGGAAACTTTCGACTTGGACATCGCTTTTGATCCTGCCTTGGATGGCGATTATATTGGAGAAATCACTATCCTGAGCAATTCTATTGAGAATGATACTCTGATTGTACAACTCACGGCCACAGCGCTATTACCGCCGATTATTAGTGTAAGTCCCGATTCTCTTTCAGCAGCTCTCTTCACGGGGGAGACGGAAACGCAGACACTGACGATTGCTAACACAGGAGAGAGCGATCTGGTCTATCAGTTAGAGGTGGAATCTGTTGAGGGGATGAGAAATTCTTCTTCCTTTGCAAGCGATTCACCGTTAAACCACCAGCCAGCCAATATCAGAGAACTTTTGGGCATATCGTCCTCAGTGCGATCACTGCGTAGTCATAGAGCTGATACCGATGGCAGTGAGAGGATTTCCAGCAGATCAGCTGGGAACCGTGACTGGACGCTACTCTACACTGATCCCGATGATGACACCTTGACTTATGATTTTGGCAATGTGTATGGTATGAGCGATGGAATCGACATTGCAGTCAAGTTAGAGACGTACGAAGGGTGGGTTGACCCCTATGAGATAGGCATGGGTGTGAACGTCATCATCGATGCAGACCAGAATACCGAAACAGGTTTCTATGTCGATATGTGGGATGTTGGTGCCGATTATGTTGCCATCGGAAGAGAGTATTGGGATATTGATATGGGACTGTATGCTATTACTGACGAAGGGAATATCGAATGGCTTTCTCCATTGACTATTTTCGAACTTGAGGCTAATTCAAACTTCATAACTGTTGGAGCTTCTGCCGCCGATATGGGTGATCCTGAAGCTATCGACTTTTATGCTTGGGGTGGCGCCTTATATGTGGAAGATGAGGACTATGTACCTGATAGGTATTCGGGACACATCTCTTGGGAACTTGGACCAGGTTGGCTGGAACTGAGCACTGAGGGTGGTACAATTCCTGCGGGAGGCCAGGATGAGATTACTGTCACGTTTGATGCGTCCAGCCTGTTCGGCGGCGACTACTTCGCCGATATCGTTGTTACAAGTAATGATCCAGCCAATCCTGAGGTCACAGTACCTGCTCATCTGGACGTTACCGGAGCACCGGATATTGCGATGTCGTCGGATACGCTCGATTTTGGAGAGGTCTTCATCGACTACAGCGATACCCTGGAGCTGATCGTTGAGAACGACGGAACTGATGATCTGCTTATCTCTGCTGTTGTCGCTGAACCTTCCGAGTACTCCGTATCACCATCCTCAGCTGAAATCGTCCCCGGAGCGACGGAGATCTTCCTGGTAATCTTTTCTTCCGGTTTGGTTGGCGATTATCCGGGAACGTTGACGTTCAGTTCCAACGACCCCGATGAAGGAACGTATGTAGTGATCCTGGAGGGTCAGTATGTTGAACCTCCCATCATATCTGTTTCACCGGATTCGCTAAGTGATTCACTCTTTACTGGTGAAATATCTACTCAACTACTATCAATTTCAAATAGCGGCGGCAGTAACCTGGTTTGGGAAATAGATATCGAAGGCGTTGGACTGGGTACAGTTACTTTTACAAAAGACGATTATGCAGATTGGACCTTACCCGAAAATCAGGATCGTATCACTGATAATGTGTGGATCACTAGAGCCAATAGTCAGGGGATATTTAATATTGCTACAGAGAGTTATTACAATTGGGATTCACCCCATGATACAGAGTGGTCATATGGCTATACTGAAGACCTTGAGCCTGAGGATTATCAAGTATGGAGGGATGCTGTTGGTGGGTATCCTCCGGGGATGGTAGATCAGCCCATGTCGTTACACTTGATATCGGATGATAAATACTTTGATATTGTATTTCACAGTTGGACAAGTGGTGGACAAGGTGGGGGATTTTCATACACTCGCACAGATGTAGAACCCCCTTGGCTGGAAGTGTCTGAGTTATCAGGCATCGTCCCAGCTGATTCATCTATGGAAATTGGAGTAACATTCGATGCTGCGGGTCTTTTTGGGGGAGATTACGAAGCAAGTATATTGATCTCAAATAACGATCCTGTGGATCCTTTTGTAACAGTACCGGTAAATATGAACGTAACAGGCGCTCCGGATATCTGGGTTGATCCGGATACTATGGATTTTGAGGTGACGTATGTGGGCTTCGGCGGCACACTGGAGTTGTTGATCGGTAATGACGGTACTGATGTGCTGGAGGTAACGAGTATTACTTCTGACAATGATGTGTTCACTGTTTCTCAATCATCTGCCACTATTGACTACGGTGAGGAAATAGTAGTGGAAGTCTACTTTCTGCCTATAGCTGTTGGAGATTACAGCGGCACCATTACTATACTTTCCGATGATTCGGATGAAGGGACACTTGAGATTTCAGTCTACGGAAACGCTGTGGAACCTCCCATCATTTTTATTTCGCCGGATTCCCTCTTCTCAGCACTCCTCACCGGAGAATTGGACTCTCAGGTGGTTACCATCAGTAACAGTGGAGGCAGTGATCTGGATTTCATTCTCTCTGTTGAGACTGTGGATCAGGCAAGAACAGCACTTGGCCTGAATCATACTGTAATCAATACTGGATCTCGTCCCTCCTCGGTAGAACGATTAACTTCCAGAGGCAGAATTGCAGAGAGGATCAACCACACCGACTTTGTCCCATCATCCAGAAGAACAACCGGTGTGAATGTACTTTTGGTTCTTGCTGATGATGATATCTATGAGGGATCTCCATTTGCTGAGCATCTCCTCACTTACGACGACATTTCTGTGGTGGATATTTATGATGCGGGATCCTCTACTCCTGACCTTGAGACTCTCCAGAGTTACGATGTGGTGGTGCCTTGGAGCAATTACCAGTTTTCTAGTGCAGTCGCTTTGGGAGATGTGCTGGCTGAGTACGTGGACAGCGGCGGCGCTCTGGTGATGTTCCAGTTTTGCTTCTCGGACTGGAGCGGTATGGACGGCCAGATCATGACTGAAGGATATGCTCCTTTCAGCAACGCCAATGTGACCTATGAGGATAAGTACCTGGGTGACTACGATGCCGATCATCCCATCATGGACGGTGTCTTAGATGGCTACGATGTGTATTCTTCAGACGTGTCACTTGTCGGTGATCCTGAAGTTGTGGCGTGGTATGACGACGGTACGCCATGCGTGGCAGTCAATCCCAATGTGGTAGGTGTGAATGTCTATGTTGGAACTTACTATTGGGAAGACAGTGATTTCTTCCACATGGGGCATAATGCGGTTATCTATGCTGCTACTGGTGGCGTTGACTGGCTGTCAGCTAATCCCATAGAAGGAACAGTACCTGCCGACTCGTCTCTAGACATCATGGTGACTTTTGATGCTGCTGGACTGTTTGGTGGTGACTATTTTGCCGATATTATTGTGTCGAGCAATGATCCAGCCAATCCTGAAGAGTCCATCCCAACTCAATTGAATGTTACAGGTGTTCCTGACATCGCCATTGCAGATGAGGGAGTGGATTTTGGTGTTTCGTACGTAGGCTACATGGACTTGGCTTATCTCTCCATTGACAATGAGGGTACAGATGACTTGGTGATCTCGGATGTACAGTCAGGTAATCCCGAACTGTCTGTGACACCTGCATCGCTGACCATCCCACCAATGTCAACCGATACTCTTACGTTTGTACTAATGTCCTACACGGAAGGGGAGTTCAGTACGACTGTGACATTGACTACGAATGATCCTGATGAGTCGACGGTGGAGGTGCCAGTAGTTTCCACTGTACTCATTGCACCCGATATCGTAGTGTCACCTGAGATATTTGATTTAACTATACCATCTGGAGAGATGGTGTCTGACTCAATCATGATAGCCAATGATGGCGGCAGCGATCTCAACTGGTCTATTTACATTGAGTATACAGATGGGCTGTCTGCACGTGAGAGCCAGATACTTGGTGATCTGGAGTTCGAATCTCCTTATCCCCCGCAGACGGGAGAGGGAGTACAACACACTGAGACTAGTGGTGAACCGCATCAGTCGTCACTTACCCTGGATGATCTGAGAAATCAGAGAGGCAGCACGAACCTGCTGGCGTGGGTTGCTTGCGCTGACTACTACCAGGAGTACCTTAACACTCTTGAGGCCATCAATACATATTTTACAGATTATACTCTCTACGAATCGTACTCCACTGATGCTGACGATCTTGCGTCTGATCTGGAAGGGATGAATATCCTGCTGTTTCCAAAACAGGAATATTGTTACATGTATTACTATGGGCAGGACTGGTCAGATGTTCTTAACAGCTTTGTAGAAGAGGGGGGAACGGTCATCGTCTGCGCCGATGATGGGAACCTTCTCCAAGGTTGGAGCCTCATGGTCCCTACTTACTATTACTGGTTATATTCATATTATAATCTTCAGGTTATAGAATCGGACCATCCTCTGGCGGAAGGTGTTAGTGCTTCG
>CAZHRR010000071.1:0-11716 GCA_964534955.1 uncultured bacterium | reverse complement strand
CCTGTTTTAGTAAGATTGAATCTGTTTCACATTAGACAGCTCTGGTATGAAAAAGAAAACCAAGTACGCACTGTTGTGATTAGCCCTAATTCTCCAGTTTGTGGAAGTACTTTCTAGCCGCTTGCATTACTCTGGGAGCGAGCAGAAAAGTGGAGATCACAGTAGGAATTGCCATCAAAGCGAACATACCGTCTACGAAATTAATAGCTATGTCAATCTTAATCATAGAAGCTAACACGATAGCAAAAACATAGATCCAATTGTAAGCCGGTTTCCAGCGAACGCCAAACAGGTAACCAGTACACTTCCGGCCATAATAGGAATAACCAAACATTGTAGATAAACTGAAGGTCAGTACCGCAACGATCATCAGTATCTTTCCGGCGACACCAAGCTCTTTATCAAATGCAAGCGTCGTCAAAGATACACCATTCACGTTCAGATGAAACCAGGCGTTTTCAGTTACAACAATCTTACTCTTACCGATATTATTCAATTGTACGGTGTGGTCATCAAGAATAGAATCAATGCTGACAATCTTCACATCTTCAGAGAAGCTTTCCGGTGATTCACGAACTTCGAACTCCATTCCCACCCATTTCTCATCAGGTAAAGTCAACTCCTGAATTCTGTCTATCACAAGGGTAAACGATTCAGTATCAGCAGTAATAATAATTTCTTCTGCAGATTGAAAGCCTGCCTTCCACATCCCTGAAGTAAGAATCACTAAAGCAGTGATACTGCAAACAATGATAGTATCAATCATAGGACCCAGCATTGCCACCAGTCCCTCACGGACAGGTTCTTTTGTTTTGGCGGCACCGTGTGCCATTGCCTCTGTACCGATGCCGGCTTCGTTGGAAAAAGCTGCCCTGCGAATACCGGTAGCGATTACTGCTCCGACGGCTCCTCCCAGAACTGCATCTCCGGTAAACGCATCTTGGACAATAAAACCTATAAGATTGGGAATTTCTGAGAAGTGCGAGAAGAGAACCATAATTGCTGCCAACATATAGACACTTACCATAAATGGTACAAGCCGGGAAGCTACTTGAGCAATACGTCGTATACCGCCAAACACTACCAATCCGACAACTGTTGCAATAATTATTCCCGACACAGCATCACCTGTTAAGGGGTTTTCAGAAAACAGCTCCGTGGGCGTATATATAAAATCCCTTATCATCTGGGATAACTGATTGGCCTGAAAGAACGTCAAACAGCCAAACAAACCGGCTATACTGAAGAAAATTGCCAAAGGTTTGAATCTTTTCCCCAGACCTTCTTCAATATAATACATGGGGCCACCCTGGATCTCTCCACTATCGTCTCGACCACGGTACATTATTGCCAGCGTACATGTAAAGAATTTCGTAGCCATACCGATAATTGCACTCACCCACATCCAGAAAAGAGCTCCTGGTCCACCAGTGTAAATTGCGACGGCTACACCGCCGATATTTCCCATACCCACTGTACTGGCCAAAGCGCTGGAAAGCGCCTGAAAATGAGTTATTTGACCTGGGTCAGATTTAGAATCATATTTTCCCCTCAATATTTGTATAGAGTGACGAAAATATCTGAAGGGGATAAGCCGTGAATAGAGAGTAAAGAAAATACCTCCGCCTAACATCAGAATTAGAACAGGCTTATTCCACATGAAATTTGTGAAGCTCTCCAAGATAGTATTTAACTGCTGCATTTTATCGTTTCATTCCGTTGTAGAAGACTTTGCAAAGCCTAATGTGTAAAGGAAAAAGGAGAAAAATTTGCCTGCCTGTTCGGAGTGGAACGCAGACAGGTCTGATTGAGACGGCCTGCCCGACAATGCCCGCCCGGCCCTGCCGTTCGGACGGGCCATTCAGGCGGGAAAATGCAGTCAATAGCAACGCTATGGACGAGTTTTCCAACGAAAAGTCCGCAGGATCTACGAAGGAGGCTGTACGGAGGACACTGTGTGTGCCCTGTGGACAGGCGAATTTTAATCTTTTTAATTTGTGCAGTAGATTTTTCAAAGCCTTCTTGTAATTAATGCCTGCAATCTACATTCCAATATTGTAATCCTGCTTACTTCCGATTATCAGCAGGTGACAGACTGTACATAGCAGACGAGTTGCCTTCAGTTCGATCATTGAGAGATTTTAATATACTTCACGAGATTCCAGAGTTGGAAGCACTTTTTAGTCTCGTGCAGAGAATTTGTAACAGATGTATATTCTGGCGGTTTGAACAGGGAACACAATGAAACCTATGATGTAGAAACTGATAAATGCTGAAGCGCATAGATTTATATTTAATCTGGAGATTCATTCAAACACTCTCGTTCGCTTTAATCGGGTTTATGGGAATATTCCTGGTTGTGGATCTCGTGGAGAATATGGACAAGTTTATCGATTCCGAAGTCTCAATAGATATTGTCTTTCGCTACTATCTTCATTCTTTGCCATGGTTTCTGAATATTGGGCTCCCTATGGCAGTTCTGGTGGCTACAATTTTCACAATCGGTATTCTCTCTAAACGTAACGAATTAGCGGCTATGAAATCGAGCGGTATCTCACTATACCGTATAGCGAATCCACTTCTGCTTTGTGCCATTTTGATCAGTGTGGGATCATTTTACTGGGAAGATAATCTTGTTACAAGCGGCAATCAGACCCGTCGTGCAATTGAGAAGGAGTATCTGGGAAGAACACGAAACAAAAACTACCGTGAGCGGCGGCACAATATATTCCTGCAAAAATCTGACCGGTTTGTTATCGGCATCGAGCGATATCAATCAAGCCGCAAGAGAGCTTATGGTGTTACAATGCAGTTCCTGAACAAAGGCAGGCTTGAAAAACGGATTGACGCCAACAGAATGTATTGGCAGGAGAATAGTGACTCATGGCAAATTTTTAATTATGCCATACGTTACTTCGATTACCTGGGAGAAGAAACAGATGTTTCCCATTCCAGAGGAGACACGACCCTTGTTATTGGATTCGAGCCGGCAGATATCAGCCGGGAAGCCGTCTCACCGGAAGAAATGAGCTTCAGCGAACTTAAACGTTTCGTTGATGAATTAGCAACAAGCGGAGTGGACAACAGACGATGGGAAGTCAATCTTCAAGGTAAAATCTCATTCGCCTTCACCAACCTGATTATAGTGCTCTTTGCTATACCGATGGTAGCTTCACGCCCTCAAGGCGGGCTCGCTTTTGGTGCAGGGATGAGTATCTTTGTAATCTTCGGTTATTATGCGTTTATCCGGTTTGGTCAAACACTGGGCTATAGTGGAGTAATGGATCCTGTGTTATCAGCGTGGCTTGGTAATATTGTTTTTGCTATAGGTGGAGTGCTGCTACTCTTCTTCGTCCGGAAATAGTCCACCTCCCGGTTCGTCTTCCCCCACATCTCGTCCTTTAAATCCTGTAAAGCTGACTCCAAATGAGAGTGCCAGCCCCTTTACACTGTGAAGCCAAATGCCGTTGCGAAAAGCCAAGGCAAAGTCGAACATTACCGGACCCTTATGGATACCGAATCCCAAACCAAGCTGTTTGAAATCCTTCCCTCCCCAACTGTACCCGAGTCGAAGGGGAAACCCGGGGAAGCGAGTGAACTTGACACCTATTGACCACTTCCATTTCCGCTGAACAAAGAGACGATCCTGGAAACCGGCCACCAGATCACTTACTATGAGGAAGTCAGGGTCTACCTGTTTCTGGACACCAAAGCGGAACAGAGATGGATACCGGATGGTAAACGGACGAGGATCCCCTCCGGTAATTGTATCCGTCACGACAGACTTTGAAGAATTAAAGTTCTCCTCAAATGAGTCATTAAATAATCCCAAACCATTTACACTGTCAATGGTAAAGTCGTACACCATGGCCTGTCCGTAGCCTACTTCCTGCCCGCCCCACTTGAAAAGACCGCTGTTCTCATCAATTCCCAGAATATCCTTCACACCAGAAGGCCGGTTCCAGTAGATGGTCCCTAAAGCGTTGATTAGTGATATACCCACTTTCCAGCCGTCAAATTCATAGGTAGTAAAGCCCAAATCTACACCGTAGCCGTTCCCGCCGATACCCTGGCGAATATAGTATCGACCACTACCGTAATACGCTACAACATCCGTATCTGTATAGATATTGGAAAAGCTGGAATCAGGATCAATACCCAGATAAAAGAGACCCTGTAAATACTTCAGGGTAATCCCCCAGGAAAATTTCTCATAGGGGACTGCAAACGAAAAACCATATTCAGCCAATCCCATCACCTCATACTGCATAGTCAAATCGAGAGGTCTATCCAAAGGGTTGCCATTCAGCATCAGGTAAAACATATCTACCGGCAGGCCAATATCTCCCACAACAATCATATCGCTTGTAAAAGCCATGTTTCCTGAAGCGTAATTAAGGATAGGCAAACCTAAATGAACATCCGTTGTAAACCTCAGCGCATCTCCAATCTCATCGTAAATTTCCTGCTTCTTTTCTTCATTAATAAAAATACCACTCAAACCTGTATAGTTTTCCAGTGATAGATAGTCATTTACGAAACCAAAGTTGAGTGTGCCCAATTGAAGCATAAACGGTTTACCGTGCTGGAAGGCAAGATTGGCGGGATTAACTCCGACAGCATAAATACCATCGGCTAAAGTTGTGTAAGCTCCTCCCATGGAAACCATACGTGGATCGCGCTTAGCCTGCCCAAAAAGCACCTGAATTCCCAACAGAAAAACTGCAGTAGTGATAAATTTCCGGCGCTTCATCAATTACTTCTCATGGGTTTTTTATTCTCGGCCGGACTGATATCATCGAATATTCTCGGCGGTCGGGTGACCAGTCGTCTGCCACTGGCAGTAATTTCAAAGTGCCAGCCACTCTGATCACAGATAGATCCATCCTCATTGCAGATCAAGAGCCAGAGGATATCGTCCACATCTTCGACACCTGGAGTCCATAACAGGGAATCAGCGTTGGCGATCGCTCCATTGGTGATAGACTCCCAGTCCTCTTCCTGAGCAATATCAGGTTCCTCCAGATGGGAGATAAACAATTCCACTTGCTGGTTGTTGACTTTATTCCCCAGGGAGCGCCATCTGATGACTATAGTACTGTCCTGGAGCAGTGTCTCGTTACCGTTTGGATATGTGATCACAAGTTCATCCTGAGCTTCCTCAAGCATCCCCGAACTCGAGAGTATAAACGAAATATACGCCAGGACTTCCAGCGTGTCCCGAGTGGAGAAAAATACAGCTTGACCCTCTGTTCCGTAAAACTTCGTCATATTGTTGATATAGTGATCCCCCAATGAGGATAACATCGTGATCTTGTTGGAGTCAATCTCGCTTACAACAACCGTATCGCCCGGTATCTTCACCATCCCGGGACTGCCTCCAGGATCACCTATACCGTAATATTCATCTGGGGTCGGCAGCACTATCTTCAACAGGGTATCAACAAATGAATAGACAGTATCCCGGGCACCCGGCACTCCACGTACCAGATAAGCAACGCCGTCAATACAGTCGCTGGTATCATTCATCACATCGAAGATAAATATATCATCGTTTGCAGAAGGTGTGAGAGTGGAACAAGAGTTAACGATGTAAAGTGAGTCTGACCACTGCAAACTGTCAGCAATCGCTTGAAGAGTTCCCGACTTTCGATCGAGCGGGAAGAGATCCCGATCAGAGAAGATTATGGCCATCTCTCCGCTTACCGGTAGACCGTTGATGATCCGTGTCGTCATGGAAGCTCCTTTGATAGAAGCACGGAATTGATTGCGAGTTTCGTGATCCATCTCAGTCACCGGAGTTGACGTAACCGGAACGAAGGTAATCGTATCCATGATGACGCTGAACGGAGCAATAAGATTGTACTCTCCCCAGAAAGCTGCATTCTGATCCAGCGAGCCTACTCCCTCGATGCCGGCAGTTGCATCAACGATCATTTGACTTGGATTCAGCGCCATAAGATCAACTATGGTATTGGTCTCGCCGCCTGCAGCTGAAATAGTATCAGCTGAGGATGGCAGCGAATCATTAATACTGTCGTAAACCTGAACAACTGTACCAATACTGCTAAGCTGCAGAATTGTTTTTGAGGTATCTCCTTCAACTGATGGTATGCCCAATACTGCATCTACAACTACTTCAACAGAGTCTCCCGTACTTCCAATACCGGTGAGATCCAGATTCAGGCTCAACGGTAACCGAATCTGGTTGAACATGGTAAACTCCAGAATCACCTCACCAAACGACATACCGGTAAATCCCTGCGGGATATCTTCGATCTCCTGCGTTTGAGGAGGAAAAGCACAATCGAGATCTGCCATCAAACTTCCAAACTCGAGAGGATAGACATCTACCCCCAAGGAGAAAATCCATTCGGAACCATCCAGATTCACGTCAACAGTACCTGCTGTAGTTGCCACTGTTGGAACGATCATGAGTGAATCAAGGGGTATAGTAGGATTCTGAGGATCAGGATCATCTGGATTAACAAACGACCAGCCGTCCAGTTTTTGTTCATCTTCCCAAGGTGTGGAATCCAATGTGTGTTCAAAAGTTAATGAACTATCGTTAGGTCCCACGAAATTCTCGAACTCTATGCCAAAGTTAATACCGAATGGAAACGTGCTTAATACATTTGACACACCAATAATATTGACCTTAGGTATATTGCTGGTACCTTCAGCAAAGCTGCCGCCGTAAACCCCGCTGACAGCGCAGTCTTCAGCTTCTACACTGGCCTGATCAAATGAAATGGGTTCCATGTCATCCGGATCCATGAGGGATGCTTCTGTTACTACTACTCGGGCATAATCAAGATCCTGAATCCCCATGCTGATTCCCATAAGCATATTCAGTTTATCTCCGACGGGTATTGAAAGAGTATCATCATCTGCTACCCTTTGCAGTGTGAAGCCAAAGTTGAAACCGATGGTTTCTCCCAATGCCTGATCTACGAGAGAGGTTGATTTGTCTTGATTTTCACTTGCAGCAAGACTTGTGGTATCGTGAGAGGCGAGAGTATCTACTCCTGAGACGAGAAGAGCCCAGGTACTGTCAATATTTACAGGCAGATCAATATTTTCGTACAGGGACTGGAAGTAATTATCTACCTCGTCACCCCCAATGAAAATACCTATGATCTCGGATATGAAAGGAATATCAGCAAACAACTCCTCTGAATCGAAGAGTGTTGTATCTACTTCTGTCTGACCCAGAGTCTGTTCGATGACCTCCGCTACTAAATTCCAGGACTGACCATCAATTTTCTGCAAAGTGTCGGAAGGAAACTGCACCGTATCCGGCGGATCCGCCGCCCAATTGATGATTCCCATGGACTCCATAGTTTCACCAATTGGAATTGTATCAGAAATCGTGAAAGTATATCCGCTGAAAATGTCACTGGAAGACGGTCCTATTGTAGTATCCGCAAAGCCAACGCTCATTTCGAGAGGGATTTGAAGGTAATCAGCATTGATGGAGTCCTTTGGTAATTCACCGTTGAATTCAATGTAGATGCTGTCTCCGCTGGATAGTATGACAGAATCATCCACAATATTTGCTAACGGGTACCACTCATGCATAAGCGGTATCGTCATAGTGACGTTCCAGGTGGGGTTTTCGAATTCGGAGGGGTCTTGAAAATCGCAACTGGTATTTAGCCAGAGGACAAGAAGGGTGAGAAGAGTGACTCTCCGCATCATAATGTTTTCAGATCTGTTTTAGGTTCATTAATCAGGGCTCGCCATAGGGCCTCTCCGTTGCCGGAACGGCTAGGACTACGCCGAGGCCCACCCAGGCACACCTGCCCGCCTGTCTGCTCTGTCGATACCTGCCCGACTTTGTCATTCAGGCGGGCGACAGGCAGGAATGACATGGTAAGGCGGGAAGGCACAAAGGAATAACTTGTCCATCGCCTGTCTGTCGTTACGAAAGTATAGACAGGTAGAGAAGCGAAGATTGATAGTAAGGGGTTTAAAGAAATAATTGATTATACAATTTCTATTCAGGAATTCATATTCCCACATCATCTCTAATTTCCTTATTATCAATACTTCTTAGTGTCTTCGTGTCTTCGTGGCGAATTATTCAGGTTAGGTTCCCTCCTCCCACGAGTTTAAATAAGTCTTTTGTTCATCTGTTAATACATCGATCTCTATTCCCATCGTCTTCAATTTGAGGCTGGCGACAAGTTGATCAATCTCCCGAGGTACTGAATGTACTAACGGAGTAAGAGTGTTTTGCACACTGAATTCTGCCATAAGTGCCTGGAGAGCAAAACTCATATCCATCACACCTGCTGGGTGCCCTTCGGCAGCTACCAGATTAATAAGACGACCTTCACCTAAGAGGTATATCCGACGTCCATCCGGCATTACGTACTCATCCACATACTCTCGAACATTCCGGTTAACTTTATTGGCGAGCATCTCCAATGCTTCAATATTGATTTCCACGTTGAAATGACCAGAGTTAGTAACGAGTGCACCATCTTTCATCTTTTCAAAGTGCTGGACAGATAATACCGAGGTATTGCCGGAAACGGTACAGAAAATATCACCCTTATCTGCAGCTTCATCCATGGCCATTACCTTGAAGCCGTCCATAGCAGCCTGAAGTGCCCTCAATGGTTCAACTTCTGTCACTACCACGTGAGCGCCCATCCCTCGAGCCCTATTGGCAAGACCTCGTCCGCACATCCCGTAACCGCCAATCACAAAAGTCTTTCCGGCAAGCAGAACATTAGTCGCGCGGATTATCCCATCTATGGTGGATTGGCCAGTTCCATACTGATTGTCGAAGAAGTGTTTAGTATCTGCGTCGTTCACTGCTACTACCGGGATCTTCAGAGCTCCATCTCGTGCCATCGCTTTCAGCCGGATAACACCCGTGGTAGTCTCCTCCATGCTGCAGCGTACTCCCGAAATATCATCAGAATAGTCTGAGTGGAGTGTGCTGACCAGATCGGCACCATCATCTAAAGTTATCTGGGGCTTGTGATCAAGTGCAGCTCGTATGTGATTGTAATAGGTGTCCCTGTCTTCCCCGTTGACAGCATAAGTCTTTATGTCAAAATTTTCAACAAGAGAAGCCGCTACATCATCCTGAGTAGATAGAGGATTAGATGCGCAGAGAAGAACATCAGCGCCGCCTGCCTGAAGTGTCCTCATCAGATTAGCTGTCTCAGCAGTTACGTGAAGGCAGGCTGAGAGGCGAATATTTTTCAGGGGTTGTTCATCAGAGAACCGTTCACGGATAGAGGCGAGAACAGGCATATTTCGATCTGCCCACAAAATCCTCCGCATCCCTTCAGCGGCTAAATTAACATCTGCTATATGATTATCAGTCATTACAGTCTCCAAAATTAGAGTTTAAGTGATTCCGCTTTATCGGTTCTTTCCCATGTAAAAAAGTTATGTTCTGAAGAGAAAGTCTTTCCATTCTCTTTCCACTCGACGATTCCCTTTTCAGGCTCCCGCCCAAAGTGACCATATGATGATGTAGGTCGATAGATAGGGTTCTTTAGGTCGAGATAATCTATGATCTCTCTTGGTTTGAGAGGAAAGTTATTCCGTACGATCTTCTCCAGTTCATTGTCTGGTAGTGATCCCGTGCCGAATGAATCAATATTCAGCGAGACAGGATTCGCCTCACCGATAGAGTAGGCAAGCTGGATTTCACATCGCTGAGCCAATCCAGCAGCCACAAGATTCTTAGCAATGAAGCGGGCCATATAAGACGCTGACCTGTCCACCTTACTGGGATCCTTTCCAGAGAAGCAACCTCCCCCGTGACGTCCAGTTCCGCCGTAAGTATCCACAATGATCTTCCTCCCGGTAAGGCCTGTGTCTGCTTCCGGCCCGCCTTTCTCAAAAATACCAGTGGAGTTGATCAGGAACTCAGTGCCGTCATATATCCAATCTTCACAAACCGGCAAGATAACCTCTTTCTGGATTTCACTATGGATTTTTTTATTATCAACCCCATGATCATGCTGAATAGCAATTACAACCTTCTCAACCCGGACAGGTTTATCATCCTCGTAGAGAACAGAGACCTGCGACTTACCGTCAGGACGTGTCCACGGCAGGATTCCCTCTTTCCGTACATCTGCAAGACGCTCAGATAACCTATGGGCAAGTGTAATTGGCAGGGGCATCAGTACATTGGTCTCGTTACAGGCATAACCAAACATAAGACCCTGATCGCCTGCACCCTGCTCTCGATCTTCTGTCTCCGTTACACCAACGGAAATATTTGCACTCTGCTCATGGACTGAAATCAGTACAGAGCAATCCTGATAATCCAAACCAAACTCTGGATTTGTATAACCAATCTCTTTGAGAGTTCTCCGTACTACTGCTGGAATGTCAGAGTAGCACTCTGTGGTCACCTCTCCTGCTACGAGTACCAGACCAGTTGTGGTCAGAACCTCGCATGCAACCCGTGATTCAGTGTCGCGACACAGCAGATCATCAAGAATAGCATCAGAGATTTGATCACATATCTTATCAGGATGACCTTCCGTAACCGATTCAGACGTAAATATTCTTGCACTCATTTTCGTTCCCAAGCTTAATTATGTTAAACAGACGTAAAAATAAAGTTAATCCACTTCCCCTCGGAAAACCAACAGATTTATACTATTGTATCTCTGCTGGAACCTTCAGGGATGATGGCATGTTTCACATATTCATTTTCAATATTAGCGTTCCATAACACAATGGAATCTTCTACTTGACTGTTGAGGATTGTGGCACCATCCATGATGGTCACGTTGGGACCGATGGTAGAGTTTTCGATGAGGCAGTCTGCTCCTATGGAGACAGGTTCACGAATTTCGACTCCATCCAACTGAAGACCGGAAGGTTCGAGGAGTGCCTGATTTGTTGTAAGAAAAGTCTCCGGAATGCCACAATCATACCATCGTGGAACCCTGCTATGATTAAAAATTTCTCCTTCTCCTATCATCCACTCAAAGGCATCAGCAAGCTGGATTTCACTATTGGTAGTAATTTCGTTCTCCATAAGATGTAAAATGGCATCATATAACACCTTTTGACTGGTCATATAATAAAGGCCAACAATAGCCAGATTGCTTGGTGGAATTTTTGGTTTTTCAATCACACGAACAATACGATCTCCATCGATCTCAACCACTCCAAACCGTTCAGGATCAGGGACCTCATCCACAGCGATTTTATGGTTCAGTGAGCTGCAGAATTCGGATAGGTTCAGATCGTATATCACATCGCCGAGCTGAATGAGAACTGGTTCATCTACCGGACTCAACCCTTGGAATACTGCGTGCCCCAAACCTAACTGTTCTTCCTGCCGGGAAAACGTAAATTTTGCATCAAACCGCCGGACATAGCGTTTGATCTGATCATCAAGATGTCCTGTGATAAGAACGATTTCATCAAACCCTTGAGAAATAAGAGGTTCGACGATGTGATCTATTACTGGTTTACCAGCAACTGGCAGAAGACACTTTTGACGTTTTTCAGTATGGGGGCGAAGTCGGGTGCCAAAACCCGCTACAGGAATAATAACTTTCAATTACTATCCGTATATGAATTATTGAACCCTTTGAAAAACCTGCTGCACAAATTAAAAAGTCTAAAATTCGCCTGCTTTTCGTTGGAAAATTTGTTAATAGCCTCGCTATTAACTGCATTTCCCCGCCTGAATGGCCCGTCCGAACGGCAGGGCCGGGCG
>CAZHRR010000070.1:0-11728 GCA_964534955.1 uncultured bacterium | reverse complement strand
AGTCAATCTTGTTTATCACGCATACATCAGAACTGTTGAACATAAACGGATATTTTTGCGGCTTGTCCTCACCTTCGGTAACACTGACAATAACGACTCGAGCCGACTCTCCCAGATCAAAGAGAGCTGGACATACAAGGTTCCCCACATTTTCAATAAAGAGGACCGAATCCTGCTCCAATAAAAGTTCGTCCATAGCTCGTTTCACCATAGATGCATCCAGATGACAGCCGGTGCCGGTGTTAACCTGCACGACAGGTACTCCTGTGGCGTCAATCCGCTCGGCATCCCGCAAGGACTGTTGATCTCCTTCTACTACGCTGATGTTCAACTGCTCCTTTAGAGATGCTACCGTCTTCTCCAGCAGGGTCGTCTTTCCCGAACCGGGAGAACTGACCAGATTCAATGCCAGAATCCCCTTAGCTTCCATATAGCCCCTGTTGCGTTCCGCCAATAGATTATTCTTGGACAAAATATCCTGTTCCACCTGCAGTACACGTTCTGGTTTATGATCGTGTCCGTGGGGATGATCGTGGCCATGCTCATGGTCATGATGGTGATGCTCTTCCATAGTCTCGTGCGGTTTTCTGATAGTTACTTCCTCTTCAGGCTGACCGCAACCACATGTGTCACACATTATTTTCCTCCTGAGGTAAATTTACCACGAATCTGGGGTAAAGAGCATTAATTGCTCTTAGAATCCTTTGATAAACCTCATGTGTGAAGATAAAAGAATTAATATTTGCCTGATTAAGGCGGCCTGCCCGACTTTGCCCGCCCTTCCATTCTGTCGGGAGCCAGCCTGCCCCCGACCTGTCAGCCTGCCCGAAAGATAAGGCGGGGAGGGCTGGCAGGCAGGCGGGGGCGCTATGGGCAAGTTTTCCAACGAAAAGTCCGCAGGATCTACGAAGGAGGCTGTACGGAGGACACTGTGTGTGCCCTGTGGACAGGTGAATTTTAAACTTTTTTAATTTGTTCAAGAGGTTTATCAAAGGATTCTCTTATTCATCTTCGAGATATATCTCTTTAATCTGCAGCTCCCGGCCGGCGGTAATCTCCACATTGTAACTACCGCAGACTGGACAGGCCGGAACAAACGCTTGAACCCTGAACTCGTTCCGGCATTCCCCGCAACTGCCTTTGCTCTCGATAGTCTCAATCTCAAGTTTCGCCTGATCAGCTACGGTTCCCTTCTTGGCTACTTCAAAATTAAACTCCAGCGCATCCTCCATAACACCGGAAAATTCCCCTACATGAAGCAAGATGCGGTTCACGATTCCGGGAGACTCCTCGCTGGATATGTGCTCCTCTACAATATCCAGTATATTCATAGCGATGGACAATTCATGCATGGCGATTTCCTTCTGTATAATCACTGGAAAGTTCAAGGAAGATTGGTCAAAGTCAAGGAGAAAAACAGAGGTGACTGGTAGGATGGTAACTGGTGAGTGGTATAAAAAATCGTAAATTAAAAGAGTGGTAGCTGGTGATCCTTCTACATTGCATTACCTGTCTGCGCTGGCGCTACGACAGACAGGCGAAGGACAGGTTGGTAGCTGTAACTCAACGACTTAAATTCTTGTCATGAAGATTGCAGTCAGTACCGATGAACGGACTCACCTTGTCGATGTCCTGTTAGAAGAATTAGAAAAGCGAGGACACAAAATAATGTATTTCGGTCCAACTACGGGTGAATCGGCCGACTGGCCAGAGGTTACACGCAAGGCTGCTGAGTTGGTAGCCAGCGGCAAAGCAAATGAAGGTATTGTCATGTGCTGGACGGGGACGGGCGCTTCCATCGCTGCCAACAAGGTCAAGGGAATCCGGGCTGCCCTCTGCCGGGATGCTGAAACGGTCAAGGGAGCCCGCATCTGGAATCACGCCAACGTATTGGTGTTAAGTCTGCAAGCCACTTCAGAATCTCTCCTGATGGATATCCTTGATGCGTGGTTTTCTACCCCATTCAGCGATGACGAGTGGAACCTGAAGCAGATCGAGCGAATCCGGCGGATGGATGCCGGGCGGGACTAACTACTGCAGAATCCTTCTACGCTGACGCTACGAAGGACGGGTTCGGTATGCCTTAATGATAATCTGCCTGAACAAGACCTATATTGCCCAGACAGGTAAGAGTGTAATTTTATTGGGGAGAATCTTATTCGATTTCTTCAGGTAAACCATATTCAATTTTTTACAAGAATATAATTCCCCGAAATATATCAAATGATTTGGTTTGCCGTATTTGACTTTCACCTCAAAAGGTATATACTCCGTACCCCGCTGCAAAATAAAATCTACTTCCTTTCCTCCTGTTGTTCTCCAAAAGTATAATTCATCTAATGTGCCGGTTGTTTTCCATAGTGCTGAAAAAACAGCCGATTCCAATAGTTCACCTGCATCTACTCTATTTTCAATATCGATAAAATTATTCATTAGAGAATTCCTCAACCCACTATCAATTAGGAATATTTTTGGCATTTTTTTCAATTCTTTTGGTTTATTCCTGAACAATGGTTTTACCGGCTGGATTAAATATGTATCTTCCAAAACCTGAATGTAACGATCCAAGGTTCTCAAATTTAATTTGATTTCGTTACTGATATTTTCTCGATTGAATAAATTCCCTGATTGTAATGCCAAAACGCGTATCAAATGGTTGAACTTATTAATCTTTTCTATCGTAAAGAGATTGCGAATATCCTTCAGAATGTATGTTTGCATGATTTCTTCAAGGATTCTCTTTTTCGACAATTCAGATTGTGCTAATACAACTTCGGGATAACCGCCAAATAAAATAAATTCCTGATACAATTCATTCATTCTATCCCCGAATGTTCGTAACAGAACCTTTATGTCAGCTTCATGGTAATTTGAACCCAGGAGTTCAGAAATTCTTGATTCATTTTTAAAAACAACAAATTCTCTGAATGTAAGTGGATGCAATTTAAAAATGAATTTCCGCCCGACTAAAGAATCCCTGAATTGATATTTTATTTGTGCCGCAGATGATCCGGAAACAATGAGTTTTATCCTATGGAAATAGTGATCAACTGCCAATTTTATAAAATTGGAAAACTCCTCAAGATATTGGATTTCATCTATGAATATAACAACCCTTTCCGATTCTGAAACGCCCTGGTCATCTAAATATTTAATGAAACGGTCTATGCCCTGCTTAAATAACTCAATTGAATTTTGTCTTTCCAAATCGAAATACAGAGTTTTTTCATCTTGTATTTGATCTCGAATCCTATTCAACAATGTCGTTTTACCGGTTTGCCTTGCCCCTAATATGAACAACGCCCTCCGATTCGGCAGATTCTCGATCAATTCCGGTTCAATTTCTCTTTGAAATGTCATAATAACAATCCTCTTTAATGTGACTAAATATTACACAATACTACATGTATAGTCAAGATTATTCTTGTAGTGTTATATATGTTTAATCCGTTAATTCACGCAGGAATAAGGAAAAGAGAGATTAGGATTGCCCACAGGGTGCTACGCACAAGAAATGGGAGTTGGGGGCAGTAAGCTTCAATCCTCTCCGCCCCCGAAGGGACGGAGCAACCTGGCTTTTCTCATAACAAAGTTACAGTTCACCCCGCGTTTGCGGGGAACACTCCTTATACCGGAAGTACCGCTGTTCCAGTTTCGGTTCATCCCCGCGTCTGCGGGGAACACGAAATGCAGGTTTTTTTGATAAACCGGTGTAAAATCAATCGTGGATTTAATTTCAATCCTTAAATTATTTCTCATATACACTCCTAAAAATAAAATAAATAGTGAAAAACACTCTTTGAGAGTAGTGAATGATATTCCCTAAGTCAATAATTATCTTTTTTAGTGCTGGTATCTTTTTAGTGTATTTGTTTATCCGTAGTCCTTCAGGACATACACACCCAATCGTCAATTATCAATCGTTAATTATCCCACAGGATACTTCGCACAATCGAAAATCATCAATCAAAACTCCTCCCCATCAAAATGAAATCCGTCAATTCCGGAAAAATCCATTTTTTTATATGCTTCTGTTTTGATGCTTTCTCTGTATCCTCAAGTTTCTAAGCCAACACCTCGCTGCACCCTACAAAATCACAGTAATCACATCTTGCCAACAATTTTGTGACTTTTGTGATTCAACACTACGACATTTCCCGTACATACTTTCTAAACAGTGCATCCTTTATCATATATTCCCCTCTAGACGGATTTACAATAAGTCCCTTTTCCACCAAACGCCTCAAATATTCGTTAATGTTGCCAATAGCTCTAATATCTGTAAGGGTTTTAATTTCTGCAACATAAGCGTTGCGCGCAAATTGCGATAATCCCCCCAGTATTATTAATTCGCGCTTACTCGCCTTACTCACCCAGCTTTCAAACACAGCATCACCGAGCACGAGAAGACTGCTATGTAGTGCTCTATCCCACTCGCCTATACCTACTTTCCCGCTTTTGCCAAGATTGTAGAGTGCTTCTCCAAGACACTGGATTTCAAAAGGATGACCCTCAGCATAATCCCAGATATTCTCATAAATCTCGTCTTGGAAAGACACACCTGTATTGCCTAGCGTTTTAGAAACTAAAGCAAAAGTATCGTCTTTACTAAGACGTTCAATACTTCTTCGGGGAATAAAATACCGTCCTATGGGATTATTTCTATCTAAGAAATGCTTCCACCCTTCTGGGGTAGAGTTAAGGACAAATAGAACTCTCGACGATTTCATAAGGTGTGCATCTGACAAAACATTCTTCAGCATAGTAAGCGCCTGGGGCTTCTCATGTAAATTCTGAACGTCATCAAGTAAGACTACTGCAGCCTCATATTCTTTAGACAGATTTGACCAGAGAGTTTCTAAAGACTGTGCCAGAAGAACCTGCGGGTCTTGATTTGCGATAGAGTCAGAAGAAAACTGAATTTGCAAGCCACTTCCGAGCACATTGATTCCCAGCCCCTGAATCTGGCTCTTAAAATCTTCGAAGCGGTTTCTAGGTATTGGAATATCCCTTAGAATAGATTGAATAATATGCTGTGTAAACATCATATGTGAGTCTGCTTTAGAAAAGTGTCTCAGTGAAAAGAGCGCAGCAATGTATCCCTGTTGCAGAGCCATTGTCTTGAAGTAGGAGAATAATGATGTCTTTCCAATCCCCCATTCGCCAATTATGACATAATGATTTGCTTTTCTACTGGTCAAATCCGAAAGAACTCTCTTGAAGAACGCTATTTTGTGGCGTCTGTCCACAAATACTTTGGGCTATAGTCCAGATCTTGGTGTAAATGGGTTCGGTTTCATTATCTTTGTCGAACTTTTGATACTAAAGCGCTAGTCCGACCGCTGGCTTCCAAAACTCCAAATCCATCATTGCCCCACCTCCCTGTACCCTCATAATATAAATGTAGCTATTATCAGTTGTGAGTGGAAGAATCTTGAGAGACTGTTAGGGGCGTTCATTGTTTGGAATTCTTCATAAATCATTTTCCATTATCCAGTAATCGGTTTCACTTCCGCGGGATCCTTCGGACAATACAGGTGAAGTCGAAATGACCTACCATTCCTCCCCATCAAAATGAAATCCGTCAATTCCGGAAAAATCCATTTTTTTATACGCTTCTGTTTTGACGCTTTCTCTGATTTTTTCGCATATTTTTTCTTCCATTGCAATGTTTGCTTCCGCTTCTGCTAAATGGTTCTGTTCCATAATTTTTATGTCGTGGACAGCTATTATGCGATAACCAATTTCCTTTTTTTGTTCTCCATCTTTTTCTTCTTTTTCCAACTGTTTCAGGGCATCCATTTCAATATCCAGTAAATCAATTCGATATTGATGCACATCGCATTTACCCATCAAATCGACGATTTTTTCATCTTTTTCAGCGATTAATTTCATGGCTTTCATGTCTCTTTCTTTCTGGTCTGTATCAGGCCACATGAGCCACGCTTCTCCTTCATCCATGGCGACGTCCAACCACTCCACCTCACCGGCTCTGTCGCTCTCTTTGAATTTTTTGAGCAACTCCTGTGCCTGTTCGGTTGGCAGATGAGCAAGTGTCATGACAATTTCCTGAAGTTCTTTCCTGGGAGTCTCTTCATCCAACAGTAAATATTCCCATTTCTTATAATCTTTATCTGAGTAGTCATCAGGGTTTTGAATGTCTTTATGTTCAGTCATCTGTTGGTTTTCCTTTTTTTATGATTTTTTATTCATAGGTGATTGAAATCCGATTTTAATTTTCTTTTCCGGTGGTTTCGGATTCATCAATTCTTTAATCGCGGTAAATACAATCTGAAAATTTTTATCATATTTCTTTTCCATAGCCTCGATTTTTTCCTTTAACTCTTTGTGAGTGGAAAGGACTTTCCTCATTTCAACGAAAGCTCTCATTACGGCAATGTTTACCTGTACCGCTCTGGGACTCCTTAGCACAGAGGAAAGCATAGCGACACCCTGTTCAGTAAAAGCCATCGGTTTAGCACCACCGAGAGTCCTCTTACTTGGTATCACATTTTGTGATACCAAGAACTCGACTTCTTCTTCTGTCAACTCAAACATAAAATCTGTCGGAAACCTGCTTGAATTCCTGCGTACTTGCTGCTTCAAGACTCTGGTCTCGACGACATACATCTCTGCCAAGTTCCTGTCCAATAGAACCTTTACGTCACGAATCAAAACAATCTTTGATTGAATCATCTCTATCGGGATTAATTGTGCCATACTATTCCCTGATTTAGCTATTGTTGTTCATTATCAATGAGTAAATAAAATAATCGCAGGTTTAATTGGACTACCACTTAAGGATTTTTCTCTCTTCACTTTCGTTTTATTTCCTGATACATTCACCTTACGGATTTCCAAATTTTTCCATTCATTTTCGTATAGTTGAAACATAGAATCTTCATGAAATCGGTCACTATTTCTTTTCACCGCCTTATTTAAATCGAACGTTTCTACCCCATACATTTCCGCCAAGTTTTGATCTAAAAGAACATTTTCACCTCGAACTAACACTATTTTCGCTTGGATTGAATCTAATGGGATGATGTCTGTTTTCATTCAACTTCAAATTGTTTCACAATTTCTCAACTCTTTCGAAGACCTCTCTGGCTACTGCCAATGCTTCCTCTGCATCTTCCTTTGAAGGTAATCCTTCAGGAAGAGTACCCGGTAATGCTTCCGGATATCTGGTTGGAATATAAAACCCATCCAATTCTTTGATACTCCCTGAACATTCTCGAATAATATCCGTCTCTATTAGAAGCAGAAGATCGGTCAGACTATGGGTACGAAGAGGTATTTTACCTTCCTGTTGTATCAATCCTTTCAGGAGCTTTTCTACACATTGTTGAGCATGAAAACAAGCTTGATTATATATCTGGTTGTGGAATGCAAGGTCAGCTACTTTCAAGTCTTCCTCTGCGAAACTTATCCAGTAACTAGTGGGGTCTTTCAAAAATGACAGTTCCTTTTGTTAGTATCTCTTGTTTAAAAAATCTTCTGGTTTTACACAGTTCATTAAATTCCTGGGGTGTATAAACTAAAAAGTCAGCTCCCACCATAGGATCCAACAATTGGATTATCTCTCTTGTTCGCCTCAAAAAAGGGAGATCGGTATTTTTTATAATTATGAGGTCTATATCTGACCATTCATGGACTTTCCCTTTCGCAAACGATCCAAATAGAATAATCTTCTCGGGTTTGTATTTTATCTTCAGAATTTCAATCCACCGCTTAAGCTCCTTTGCCAATAATTTCGATCGGTCAGGTAATTCACCCCTCGGTTGGTACATTGTGCCAAGCTCGCTAATCACCCCACTACTCTCCTTTACCGCACGATAAGTGGTGCGTACAGTTTTTTCTTTGACGTAGGCTTCCTGAAGTTCAGGCGGCATCTTCCCTGCCTGCCCAAACATCTCATCTCGATCAACTTCTAAAATCTCAGCCAGCTTTGAGAGTATCCCCGCTCCGGGTGGGTTCTCCCGTCCATGCTCAATACGGCTTAGATACGGCGCCTTGATCAGACCGTCAGATATGCGCTCAATTTCCCGAATTCCAAACCCCTTCTCCTTTCGGCGGTTGCGGATAAACTTCCCGAATAATTCTCTCGTCTCTTTGCGGGCTTTTACTTGATTCACATTTTCTTCTCTTGATGGATATTTATTCTATACAATTAAAACCTATAAGTGTTGTGGTGTAACTTAACACATAACACTATGGTTGTCAACAACGATTTTCTGGAATAATGAAAAGTGTTATAACTTAGAGAGGATTTTCTGTTATATACTGATTCCTGTATTACTCTCCGCAGACCGTTTCGATGAGCACAGCACATACCCGGTAGGGATCCATGTTTGCGGCGGGGCGGCGATCTTCAAGATAACCGTGGCCGTCATTGGCCGTAGCCATCGGTATCCTAATCGAGGCACCGTAGTCGCTCTCAAAGCAGCAGAATTCATTAATGGCACAGGTATCGTGGAGTGAACCTGAGTCTACGTGTCGTAGTACAGATGGAACTCGAATGGATGAGGTCTCAGAGCTAACGGAGCGAGTTCTTCCTCCTTCTTCCAGTTGATCCATGTCTCGATGAGATCATCGGTGAAGACGTCACCGGAAGTGAGAAAGGCGTGGTCATCCTCTAAGGCTTCCAGTGCTTCCTCCAACGAGCCGGGCGTATGGCGGTAGCCCTCTAACTCTTCCGGTTTCATCTCATATATATCCCGATCCAGCGGTTTACCTGGATCAATTTCATTCTGGATACCGTCTATGACCGCCATGAGCATAGCTGTCCAAGTAAGATATCCGTTGCACGTCGGATCCGGGCAGCGGAACTCAAACCGCTTAGCTTTGGGGTTGTCTGAATACATAGGGATCCTAACAGCTGCGGATCGATTGCGAGCAGAGAGGCACAGGTTCACAGGTGCTTCAAATCCCGGCACCAGTCGGCGGTATGAGTTTGTGGTAGGTGCCGCAAAAGCCAAGATCGCCGAAGCATGTTTCAAGACTCCGCCAATGGCATGTAGCGCAAGATCACTCAAGCCTGCATATCCATCCCCAGCAAAGAGCGGCTGGCCGTTCTTCCATAAGGAAAAGTGGGAGTGCATGCCGCTGCCGTTGTCCTCGAAGATCGGCTTCGGCATGAAGGTGATTGTCTTCCCATGCTGTTTAGCCACGTTCCGGATTATGTACTTATACCACATGAATTGGTCAGCCATCTTCAGCAGAGGCTGATATTTCATGTCTATCTCCCCTTGGCCGCCTGTACCCACTTCGTGGTGATGAGCCTCTACAACGATTCCCACCTTCTTCATCTGCTTGACCATCTCTCCCCGGAGGTCGTGATAAGTGTCCGTGGGACTAACCGGAAAGTATCCCCCCTTGAAGCTCGGCTTATATCCGAGGTTTGGTTCCTCAAAACGGGCTGTGTTCCAGGCTCCTTCGACAGAATCGATCTTATACATTCCCGTGTGCTGGTTCTGTTCAAACCGGACCTCATCAAAGATAAAGAACTCCGGCTCGGGTCCGATATAGCAGACATCAGCAATGCCTGTAGACTTGAGATATTCCTCACCTTTTCTGGCTACATGGCGGGGGTCTCGCGAGTAGTCTTCCCTGGTGATGGGATCCACAATATCTGCGATGACACTAACCGTCGGCTCGACAAAAAATGGATCCAAGAACGCCGTGTCAGAATCGGGAACTGCAAGCATGTCGGACATGTGAATCCCCTGCCATCCCCGGATGGACGATCCGTCAAACCCAAGACCATCCTCAAACGTGTCCTCATCCAGTATGTCTACCGGAAAGGAACAGTGCTGCCATGTTCCCAGCAGATCGACAAATTTCAGGTCTACCATCTCTGCATTATGCTTCTTACAAAATTCAAAGAACTTATTTGGTGTCATCTGTTTTCTCCTTTGCCAATGTGTGTTTATTAACTACCCTTCACTTATCCACTTCGCCACATCTTCACCAATGGCAATTGCAGTCGTTAATCCCGGTGAATCAATACCTATCAGATTTATCCACCCCGGGTAGCCCCTGTCCTCCTCATGCCGAATATAGAAGTCCGAATATTCACCTTCCTGTACTGCCAGTTTTGGGCGGATTCCGGCAAAATCGGGCATCAAGTCCTCCTGCTCAAGAGCCGGCAGGTACCGCTTTGCTTCATTATAGAAAAAGGTACCATCCTCCTCTTGCACAACATAATCCTCCTTCAGCTCAGAAAGCCACTCAGCGCTGGGTCCGAGCTTCACATCACCTCCGGCGTCAAAGCTGATATGTATCCCTAATGAGTCGTGATTAACATCCGGAAGAGGATAGACCAGATGCTGAAGCCGGTGTCGCCACGCAGGAGCGAGCTTAAAGTACGACCCCTTGGAAAAGTTCAGAACCGGCCTGTTTTCATCGTCCGTTCCCCAAAGCAACTCCGCGACCTGATCGCTGTACAGACCGGCGGCATTTACCACCCAGTTGGCCGTTACCTTATAACTTGCTTCCCCAGGACCTTTCACAGCTATGGAGTAAAGTTCTCCTTTTGTCTCCACGTCAACAACCTGTGCTTTCAGTACAAGATCATGCCCGCCATCCTCTGCAATACGATAGAAAGCAGCCATTAACTCATGAGCAGAGACGATGCCTGTGCATCCTACAAACATGGCTGCTGCTACAGATACCTCCGGCTCCATTGCGATGACTTGCTCCCTGTCTAAAAGAGATAGTTCCGGCACTCCGTTGGCCTGGGCATTCTCATAGAGAGCCTGAAGGTCTCTCTCCTGCCCTTTCTGGGCCACTACAAGCTTCCCGCACCGGCTGTGCCATATGTCGTTCTCCCGGCAGAATGAATAGAGCATCTCTCTCCCTGAATGGCAGTATTGTGCCTTCAGTGAATCAGGTGGATAGTATATACCGGAGTGAATCACTTCGCTATTCCGGCTGGAGGTTCCTCGCCCGAAAGCTTCTTCTTTTTCAATCATCAATACCGAATTAATCCCACGTTCAGCAAGACTTTTCGCTGTAGATAATCCTACAACTCCCGCTCCGATAATCACGACTTCGTAATCTGCTGGCATAATGTCTACCCAACATCCAGCCGAGTTTCTTCCTTGAACGAGGTCATCACCACCATGGTATGTGTCCGGATGACACCTTCCCACGACTGTATCTTCCTAAGCATCCCCTCCAGCTCTGATGTATCTTTAAGCCGCACTTTCAGGATATGAGACCCTTCTCCGGTAATAGAATGGCATTCCAGGACTTCTCTTGATTCCTCTGCATGCTTCACCAACTCTTCATAGTGATCTGATGACGACATAACCACAAGAATAAAAGAGGTAACATCGTAACCAACCTTTTTCGGATCGACCACTGCACGGAAGTCATGAATGTACCCCGCATCCACTAGCTTTTTAATCCGTTCCGCAGTGGCGGGTACAGACATGTCCACGTGCTCAGAGGCATCCTTTGCTGTCATCCTGCCGTCTGCCTGTAAAAGCTCAAGCAATTTTTTGTCTTTCTCATCTAACATGGTTCGCAAATATATTTATTATATTCTATTACTACAAGAATATTTTAGGTATTATACACAATTATCATAATTATATTATGTATTTCCGCATACTATCAAATATTTGTATTAAGTACCCGGCACTTTAAAAGTGCCGGATACTTATTTAGTGTTTTATGTATGTAAACAATCTGGAAATATTGACCTACGGAAATATTAACC
>CAZHRR010000069.1:0-11938 GCA_964534955.1 uncultured bacterium | reverse complement strand
TATTATTGTTATTATTAATGTTATTGACTATTTTACTAAGTGAGAAATGTTAGTTCATAAATAATAATAGTTTCAATTATTATCCTACAACATTTAAAGTCAACATCAGTGTTAAAATCGCCACTCCCACAATGGATTTAACCCAATAGACTAACTTCCGTTTATGTATCTGCTCCTCATAGGGCTGCCACCAGAGAACAACATTGAGGGTTTCATTAGGTACTACATATACAGTTTTTACGGCATTTTCCACAAATTCCTGAAACTCTGCGCCGGTATAATAGTATTCCAAAAGATGAAGGTACTCAGGCTGCAGATAGGTGATGACGTGTTTGCCCATAGGGACGGGGATGGCTTCATTGATGGGCGCTTGTCCTACCAGCATTCCATCGACGAAAATATCCAACCCGGAAGAATCGCAAGCGATGGTAACAAAACCCGTCTGCGGAAAAACCAGGAGCGGTTCTGACGTATCAGCAGGAACATTTAAACTGTCTTGAGCCAGAACGGGTGAAGCAGTTAGAAGGAGCCGCAGGACGACAGATTGAACTCTCATGATGCTGAAAGTTAACAGTTTATTTTTGTTGAGACTATCGTAAAATTCCACTCGATATGTACACCCTCAAACGACCAGTTTGCACGGTATCCTTGAGACCTCCAGTATTTTCATTGATTGTTCTTATGACGGGTGCCCTCTTAATAGGTGGCTGTGCGTACTTCAATACTTTCTATAATGCGAAAAACTATTTCCGTAGCGCCGAGGAAGAAATGGCGAAGAAGGCTACGGGAGAGAAGTTGAGCAAGCAGGCTGAAGAGGCACTGGATAAGACTATTGCAAACTGTAATATTGTCCTTCAGGATTTTCCGGAATCTAAACTTCGGGACGATGCTCTTTTCCTCTCAGCAAAGGCACTTTATTACCGCGACGATATAGCCACCTCCAGAAAACGCCTCCAGCAGCTGCAAAGGGATCACTCGAAAAGTCCATTCCTGGAAGAAGCGACACTCTGGCTCTGTCGCTGCAAATGGAAATTGGGTGATATTGAGTCTGCTCAACGTGGTCTCAAGGTACTATCTGAATCGCTGGAACAGGATGGGGGTTCTCGTGAGCAGCGTGTGCAAGTGGCTATCACTTTGGGGGAGATTCACATTGAATTGGGTAATAAATCATCCGCCGTGGAAGAGTTTCGAAAAGCAGTCAAACTCTCCAAGGACTCAGTACTAAAAGGACAGCTCCTGTTGAATAGTGGTAAGCTCCTGATGCAAATCAATCAGACGGAAAATGCTCTGAAACTGTATCGAGAGGTGCTGAAAGTTACCTCAGATCCAAATCAGCTTAATGTGGCGAATCTCGAAGTTGTCAGAATTCTTCGCTTGCTGGAGAGGTGGGATGAAACTATCAAAACCATTAGGGTTCTCCTCGCTAATGAGAAATTCACCTCTCTGAAATCGGATCTCAACCTTGAGTTGGCTCAGCTTTACGAAATGCGCGGGATGACACAGGAAGCTATCAGCCGATATACATCCATTACTGAAGATTTCCCCAAAACGGAGGCTTCAGCTGCAGCTTACTTTCAACTGGGAGGGTTGGCGCTCTCGGAATCGGAGGATTATGAGGCAGCTAAGCGATATTTCAGCAATGTCGAGAAGGAGAAGCGGTCCTCACTGCTAGTACCCTCAGCCCGCGTTTATGTAAACGAAATCGAAGCCTATCTGGAAGTCGAGAATTCTCTCGATGTTCTTGAAGCTGTCCTGGCGGCGGCTCGTTTGGAGAGTGACGAAACGAAGGAAAGTGACCCTGCAGACAGTGTTGAATCAGTAACCGATAGTTTACTTGTTCCGATGCAGATTGAAGAAGAAGGTCTAACAGATACATTAACTACACGTCAGGAAATAGCTCAAAACCTTTATTCTCTCGGTGAATTGTTCGCTTTCCACTTTACCAGGGAAGACAGCGCTATTAAGGTTCTGGAAGGATTGGTAAGAAACTATCCTGAGAGTGAATCCCGACCCCAAGCACTTTATACCTTGGGATATTTGCTGAACGAGCGTGGCGACTCCGCTTTGGCTGACAACTATGTATCTCAACTTATTGAAACCTACCCAACTACTGAATATGCTATTAAAGCCGCCGCAGATCTTGGGATTGAGCTGATCAATAAAGCAGAAGAACTGCTGGAGTCAGCAGAAACTCACCTTCGAGTAGATCCCGAAAGTGCTATCCTGTTATACAAGCGTATTTTGAATGAGTACCCTGAGTCGCAATATGTTCCTCACGCTATTCTTTCAATCGGTTATACTTATGAAAACTCGTTACACGATATTGACAGCACTTTAAGCTATTATGGACGATTAGTGGAGACATTCCCGGAAAGCGATCAGACAGAATCCATCCGATCTCATTATCAGCAGCTTTCAACAGCATTTAATCAGGCTCGTAGCGATTCTCTTTCGGAGCAAGTCGAGAGCGATACGACTCTCATTCAAATAGAAGGTGATTCTATTGCAGTTGAATTTGAAAGAGATACAACTACAAACGAAATAGATGTTGATTCTGCTGCGGTGGAATTAGAGATGGACGCCACTATATTCCAAATGGATTCCACTACCGTCGAATCTGAGACAGACTCAACTTCTTCTCAAAACCACACTACTGAACCCATTGAAAAGAAACCTGATGAAGCAGATTGAGTCAGGGAAAGTTCTATCCAACCGCAAACTGGCGGATGAGATTTTCCTGATGGAGATTTTCCTTCCAGCAATAGCAGCAGAGGTAGATGGTCCTGGGCAGTTTATCTCCCTGGGAGTTGGAGAAGGGTGGCAGATGCCTCTTCGCCGGCCCATGAGTATTGCATTCGTTGAGAATGAATCTGTCAGTATCATCTACAAGATCTTCGGAAGAGGGACAGAGTGGCTTAAAGATAGACGTGAAGGAGATTCCGTAGAAGTTCTTGGACCCTTGGGGAATACATTCTCTCTTAGCGGATTAAACGGAGGAGATCCAATTCTTGTAGCAGGTGGTGTCGGAATTGCACCAATATTATTCCAGCATGAGGATTTCTTAAAAGAAGAACTTGAACACGATTTCATTGTGGGTGCAATAACTGCTGGTGAACATTTTCTGGAGCATAATCCCGAGGTGGGAATCTACTTAACGACCGATGACGGTTCAGTCGGTGAAAAAGGTACCGTACTGGTGGCATTAGAGCTTCTGGCGGATAAAGCGGAGAATCCATATATTATTGCTTGCGGACCTGAGCCTATGTTAGCAGCTATCTACAAGTTTGCGAGTGGGAAGGGAATACCCGGTCAATTTGCCGTGGAAAGTTACATGGCGTGCGGTACCGGAGTGTGCCAGGGGTGCGTTATTGAGACATCGAAAAACATCATCGAAGAGCATTCCTATCACCAGAAATATTCATTGGTCTGCAGCGACGGACCGGTTTACGACATTAACGCAATCCGCATCTGAGAAGTGACAGACTTGAAATTAACCATCGGCACAGTCGAACTGAAGAATCCCATTCTTGTGGCTTCAGGTACATTCGGATATGGTGAAGAGAGTGAGGAGTTTGCAGATGTGAATAAGTTGGGTGGAATCGTCACCAAATCCATTACATTACACCCACGTGAAGGAAATCCGCCGCCGCGTATCGTGGAGACACCGTCCGGAATGCTCAATTCCATCGGACTGGCGAATATTGGTGTGGAACGCTACGTGGAACAGTTGCTTCCTATGTATGAAGGGTTCGAGACAGCAGTCTTCATGAATATCGCCGGCAGCTCGCTGCAGGAATATATCGACGTGCTGGAAAGGGTAGAATCCGTGTGGAACAGTCTTGCTGGTTACGAGATCAATATCTCCTGCCCGAATGTGGACAAAGGCGGAATGCAGTTCGGAGTGGACTGCGATATGACCTCGCAGTTAACTTCAGAATTGCGTCAGAGGACAGAAAAGCTCCTGATCATGAAACTATCGCCGAATGTGACCGATATTGCCGTCATCGCTCAAGCTGCTGAAGATGCTGGGGCCGATGCTGTTTCTGCCATCAACACAGTAGTAGGGATGAGTATCAATCCGGAGACTAGAAAATCCAACGTTCATACGAAACTCTGTGGACTGTCAGGACCGGCCATCAAACCCGTTGGAATTGCAGCAGTCCATCGTGTATCGCAGGCTGTCTCCATTCCCGTGATTGGCATCGGTGGCATCACCTGTGGACACGATGTAGCAGAATATCTCCTTGCCGGAGCATCTGCGGTTCAGGTGGGAACGGCCAACTTCCGTGATCCGGCAGCAGGTTTGCGAATACTGGCTGAATTTCGGGATTACTGTAAACAGCAAGAAGTATCAGATTTGAAGGAATTGATCGGTGGACTTAGAACTTAATAAAAGAAGAAGAACCCGGAATTTTTAGAAGGAAAAAATAACAAAAGGAGAAGCACCCTGATACTGAATCAATAAATTAAATAAAAAAGTATCCGGTAATTCCCCCAAAGGGGCTCTTGCGGAGCAAATGCCGATTGCTTATTTTGAATGCGCATATTGACAAAACATACAAGAATTCTGACGGTTTTTTTATTACTCGTCTTTTTTGGCTGCACTGCAGCTCCGCGCTATGGAAGTGGGAAGTCCACTCCACGTAAAAGTAAGAAACGTCATGCCAAGGTCATCACCGGCATTTCATCTTTCTATGCAGAGGACTTCCATGGGAAACTCACCGCTAATGGTGAGGTGTATGACATGTACGGATTGACTGCGGCCCATAAGACACTCCCGCTTAATACCATCATCCGAGTTACCAATCTCGAGAATGGCAAATCACTAATCCTTCGAATAAATGACCGAGGACCCTATGTGAAAGGTCGTATTCTCGACTGTTCCTACGGTGCAGCACTTAAACTTGGATTCGTAGGTCAAGGGACAGCCAAAGTAAAGATCGAGGTGATTGAGTTTGGAGACAACCAATATATGAAACATAAGACTTGAATTCCTGTCCTGTATAGTATAAAAAGTACCCGGCACTTCCATAGTGCAGGGGAATTCTTTATATTCAACCTCAATTCACATGGCAGATACACTATCATCCCGCATGTTTGTAAATTTCCTCGGCGTTCCTGGGATACTCCTGCTAATATATCTGGGTGGCCCATGGTTCCTCGTATTTGTGACAGTCGTATCGCTGATGGCTCTATATGAATTCTACCGTCTGGTGGGTCATAATGAAGTTTCGCCGCATGTTTGGGTCGGACTACTCGCTTGTGTGATACTTCTGCTTTTTCATTACGGAAAAATCTATCCGGATTTTGACAACATTAATTGGCACCACATCCTGATAGGTTTGGTTCTACTCGTAGGATTCCTGGAACTCTTCAGTGGAAAGGAGCATGCCACAGCAAACATCACATACACTTTGGCAGGCATTCTCTACGTGCCTCTTCTTATTGGGACTATGGTTACACTCCGCAATATTGATTCTGGCGGTGCTGAAACGGGATATTACTTGACTATGGTTCTTTTTGTCTGTGTCTGGACTTGCGATTCTGCCGCCTATATATTTGGTAAAAAGTGGGGTAAGGGCAAGATATTAGAGAAAGTAAGCCCAAAGAAGACTTGGGTCGGAGGAGTAGCAGGTTTAATTACCGCTATCGTAGTGGCTGTAATTTTCCTACAAGCTCAATTTATCCCAAATGATACTATTTCGATTATTGATGCTATTGCCATCGGCGGCATTGTAGGGATTTTCGGCCAGGCTGGCGATTTTGTTGAATCCCTCATGAAACGGGATGCAGGAGTGAAAGATTCCGGCGCATTTCTATTAGGACATGGGGGAGTGCTGGACAGATTCGATTCCCTTATCGTAGCTACACCGCTGGTTTACCTTTATTATATCTATGTGGTTACAGGTAGTGGTGCTTCTTGATCCACTGTCAAGTTATAAAAAGTAGGAAATTCATACTGAGGATGAGTGATAAAATATCAGTTGAACCTCATCAAATAGAAACTCCATCATTATTCCATTGGCAGGCTTATCCTGCCAAGCAGAGAGTAAAAGCGTCAATCATAGGAGGGATAATCATTATCATATTGGGTATCATCATTTTAATCTCCTTCCAAAGCTTGATTCTGGCGCTGCTTGCAATATTCGTCTTGGTACTTCGACTGAACCGTTTCTATTTTCCGAGCAGTTTTTCGATAGATAATAATGGTGTTACAGCAAAATATCTTTTACGAACTCAACAAATGGAATGGAGTAAAATAAAGCGTTTTGAAACTGACAATTATGGCGCATATATTTCTGAGCGATCTGTCCCGTCCCGATGGGATGCTTTCGGGGGAATGCATATCCTTTTTGGAAATGAGAGGGCAAAGGTTATTTCGCTGATTAAGACAGGAATGAAAGCTGTATAATGAGCTGGCTGAAACACGCATTTGCTGTTGATCCTCCCGGCGCCGCAGAGCCAACAGATGCTCAAGAGGCAGCTGTAGAGAAGGTCTGTCAAGAAGTGATAAGGCGCCATATGGCGACTCCCGCACTTATCATGCTGGAGACATTTCGACCCCTTAATTATATCGGTTCCCAAGTCCTCCATTTTTTCCATCCCATCATTTCAGCCATTCTAACTACAGACGCTTATAGAAATTTTACTGAATTCCTCGAAAGGCGGGGGAGTATTGATTATATGTGCCAAAGAATTGAACACCTCGATGACAAGATGCGAAGTAAAGGAAAGAAATCTAAGGCTGAAATAGAAGTTGAAGCAGATGAAATAACTGAAGATGACTAAGGTTGATCCGGAAAAAATAAACGTTATCCTCGCCACTGATTGCGGCAGCACCACTACCAAGGCAATTTTGATTCAGAAGGTTGACGGAGAGTACAGGCAGACGTACCGCGGTGAAGCCCCTACAACCGTTGAAGAGCCGTTTGCCGATGTAACCGTCGGTGTAATTAATTCTGTCACTGAAGTAGCGGAATTAGCAGATCGGCGCCTTGTGGATGACAATGGAAAGATTATCCAACCGGCTACTGAATCTGAAGGGTGCGATCTATACATCTCCACTTCCAGTGCTGGCGGCGGATTGCAGATGATGGTAGCCGGAGTCATCAAGGAGATGACAGCAGCCAGCGCAAAACGTGCAGCTCTTGGTGCTGGTGCAATCGTCATGGATACAATTGCCTCCAACGACGGCCGTAAAGCTCATCAGCGCATTCAGCGTATCCGGGAATTGCGACCAGACATGATGCTTATTTCCGGCGGCACGGATGGTGGAGACACAAAACACGTCTTGCAAATCGCTGAGCTGGTATCTCCTGCCAAACCGAAGCCACGTTTCGGAAAAGAGTATCAACTTCCCATTGTATATGCCGGCAATAATGAAGCTATCGATAATATGAATACCATTTTCCAAGATGGTTTCGAGCTCATGATTGTAGAGAATCTAAGGCCTGTTTTAGAGCGCGAAAATCTTGGACCTGCACGTGATGCCATCCACGACCTCTTCCTTGAGCATGTAATGGCACATGCTCCGGGTTACAACAAATTAATCCAGTGGACTGATGCTCCCATCATGCCGACACCGGGAGCGGTGGGGAACATCCTGCAGACGATTGCTGAGCGGGAAAAGATTAACGTTGTTGGAGTAGATATCGGTGGTGCTACGACAGATGTTTTCAGTGTGTTCGGTGGAACTTTTAATCGCACTGTAAGTGCTAATCTCGGCATGAGCTATTCCATCTCCAATGTTTGCGCAGAAGCGACTATGCCGAACGTGCTCCGCTGGGTCCATCTCGACATGGATGAGCGGGAACTGCGAAATAGAGTTAAGAACAAAATGATTCGCCCCACAACCATCCCTCAAAGCCTTGAAGCGCTGATTTTTGAACATGCTGTGGCTCGTGAAGCGCTCCGCCTTGCTTTCCAGCAGCACAAAGAATTTGCTACCACTCTTAAAGGTGTCCAGCAGCAGCGGACTGTGGGAGATACATTCAGTCAGCAGATAAGCGGGCAATCCATCATTAACAGTATGAAGCTGAATCTCCTCGTTGCTTCAGGAGGAGTTCTATCTCACGCACCCCGCATGCGCCAGACAGCTCAACTATTAATTGACGCCTTCCAGCCGGAAGGAGTAACATCTCTCGCCAAGGACAGCATATTCATGATGCCACATCTGGGTGTATTGGCGCAAGTTCATCCTCAGGCAGCGACAGAAGTATTTGAACGGGACTGCCTGATCTATCTCGGATCAGTCGTTGCTCCTGCAGGCAGTGGGAAAGAAGGAAAGTCGTGTTTCTCTTATTCAATCAAGGGTTCAAGTCTGAACGAGTCGGGTGAGATACTGTTTGGCGATATAGCACTTCTACCGCTTGGTCCCGGAGAATCGGCGTTCATCACTATCGAGCCTACGAAAACCTTTAATGCTGGTGCAGGCAATGGAAAAAAAGTAACTGCAGAAGTACGAGGCGGGACAGTAGGTCTATTCCTGGATGGTCGAGGGAGGCCGCTTGACATTCCTCAAGATCACAGCATTAGCAGTAAAATGATGGATACCTGGGTCAACGCAGTAGATCTTTATCCCAACGGGCAGAAATAAGAATGGCACACGCATATACACCGGGATTAAAAATAAGTCACCGTGAGGTGATACAGCGAAACCGTACGCTCCCTATCAAAGGGAAGGTTCTGGTCAAGGAAGGTGACGTTGTGGAAGCTCAACATGTTGTAGCAGAAACCTTCATGCCTGGTGATGTTATTCCTGTCAACATTTCCAATCTACTTTCCATGCCGCCCTCTGATGTTCCCGAATGTATGCTTGTTAAAGAGGGTGATCAGATTTCCATAGGTGATCCAGTTGCCCGCACCAAAGGCATATTTGGTATGTTCAAGAGTGAGTACAAAAGCAAGTACGAAGGTACTGTCGAAACTATTTCCAACGTGACCGGGCAGGTTATTCTGCGCGGAGAACCTCATCCGGTGCAGGTCTTGGCTTTTCTGTCTGGTAAAGTAGTAAAGGTTTTGCCTGAAGAAGGTGTAGTAATAGAATCTGAAGTAAGTTACATTCAGGGCATATTTGGAATCGGAGGAGAGACATTTGGTACTGTTAAGATGGCCTGCGATTCGAATTCGGAAGCGCTCACAAAAGATAAGATATCTCAAGAAATGCAAGGTTCAGTGATAATAGGAGGCAGTCGTGTAACCGCAGATGCTATCTCAAAAGCAGTTGAAGTAGGAGTTACCGGAATAGTTACCGGTGGTATTGATGATGCTGATCTGAAAGATTTTCTCGGTTATGATTTAGGAGTTGCCATTACTGGTACTGAGAAGAAAGGGATAACTTTAATCACCACAGAGGGTTTCGGTGATATTGCCATGGCTCAGCGTACATTTGAATTGTTGAAATCGCGGGAAGGTGCTGACGCTTCCATCAACGGAGCTACTCAGATTCGTGCTGGCGTCATCCGGCCTATTATCGCTATCCCTGTAGATGATAGTGTGCCTGAAGCACACTCTGATAAGGAGCATAAGGAGGGAGTTCTTGAAATCGGCTGCTCGCTAAGGATCATCCGTGATCCATACTTCGGTATGATTGGCACAGTGAAGGATCTTCCCTCAGAACCTCTGGCACTTGATTCTGGATCAAAAGCTCGAGTCCTAGATGTGGAACTTGATTCAGGAGAGGTTGTGACTGTTCCTCGAGCGAACGTAGAGTTAATTGAGGGGGAAAGCTGATGCGATTCTCAATACTCATTTACTCTCTTTCGCTGATATTTTCTACTCAAATTTTTTCTCAAGATAAAGAGGTGTCTATTAATGTAACTGCCAAAGACCACAGTTGGGATGGAGGAGAGAAGATTGATTTAAAATGGACTTTACCTGATAACATCGCAGAAAAGGTTGAATCATTCAAGATTTATCGTTCTAATACTGAGAAAGAAATAAATACCATTTTAGATGACAAAAGATCTGATGCCATAAAAAAAGCTAAAATGAAAGTAACAAACGATCTTTTAAACAAGGCTAAAAAAGAAGGTGTTTCAAAGAACGATTTAGGATTACTTCAGAAAATTCGTGATGAACGTAAAAAAGCTGCCAATGCTGCTTCAAAAAATGTCGCTGATAGGGAAGATGAAATACGAGCTGAATCAGAATTTAGATTCGTGACTGTAGCAGAAGAGGATGAAACTAGTTTAACTATTATTAAACTGGACGGTGCAGACGATTATTTGTTCAAGATCTCAGCTTTAGGTGAAGATGCCGAGGTTTTGCTTTCAGGCGTCACAGATTCATTCACTAGACCAAAAGCTCAGAGTTTTGATGGTTCGAGATTCTATCTGTCGATTATCACACTTATTATTTGCTCATCAGTTATATGGTTCATTCAGATGGCTCGTAAGGGTAAGCCGCTGAATGTTCGAAAAATTGCAGGCTTGGAAGCAGTGGATGAAGCTGTTGGACGAGCTACGGAGATGGGGCGTTCTATTCTCTTTATTCCTGGTATCCAGGACATGAACGAAATTCAGACTATTGCTGGTTTAACTGTGCTTTCTCGAGTGGCTAGTACAGCTGCTAATTATGATGCCAAGCTGGAAGTGCCTACCAGTCGATCACTTGTTATGACAACAGCAAGGGAGACAGTTCAGGCATCTTATCTTTCTGTAGGCAGACCGGAAGCTTTTAACCAGGATCTGATCTACTATGTTACTGACGAACAGTTTGGTTATGTAGCTTATTTATCCGGTATGATGGTAAGAGAAAAGCCAGCAGCCTGTTTTTATATGGGTGCTTTTTTCGCTGAGTCTTTGATTTTAGCAGAAACAGGTAATTCCATCGGTGCCATTCAGGTAGCTGGTACAGCCATGCCAGCTCAGTTGCCATTCTTCGTAGCGGCCTGTGATTATACCCTCATTGGTGAAGAATTCTTTGCCGCTTCAGCCTATCTCTCTGGTGAACCCGATCAACTTGGGAGCCTAAAAGGACAGGATGTTGGGAAGGTAGTTGTCGGTATAGGCATGATTATAGGAATTACTTTGGCTACTATAGGTTCTATCACTGGATCTGAAGCTATTTTGAATGCACTTCAATTCATCAAAAGTACAGTACTTGGCTAAGGAAATAGAATAAAGTGAAGAGAACAGTACCTTTATTAATTACAGCCTTTGGAGGTTTTGTACTCATTGTAGCTTATTTTATCCCTGCTACTCAAGGATGGGGTGAGACTGTCGCCATCTGGTTTGATGTTCTCGCTTCTATCGCTTTCATACTCGGTGGTGGAAACCTGCTGAAAATTCACCTGAAAAAAGTATCGGACAAACAATCAGGCTGGGGTTTTTCTGCCGTTACTGTTTCTGCATTTGTAATAACTCTATTTGTCGGTCTTACTAAGATGGGAGTAAACCCAAGTACCAATTTCCCTGATTATGTATGGTCCGGCAGTTACCGTGAGATGGGTAGTCCTTTCTGGTGGTTATATGAATATGCATTCAAACCATTGACTGCAACAATGTTTGCCATGTTAGCTTTTTATGTTGCTTCTGCAGCATTTCGAGCCTTTCGTGCAAAAAATGTTGAAGCAATTTTGTTACTGGGAACAGCGTTTATTATTCTACTCGGTCGCACCTTTGCAGGAGTATTTTTGACAAGCTGGCTTCCAGAATCTCTAAGTGGACTAAGAATCGAAAATTTGACTGTAACCATAATGCAAGTGTTTAATACAGCTGGTAACAGGGCTATCATGATAGGTATTGCTCTTGGAATAGCATCAACATCTTTGAAAGTACTATTGGGGGTTGACAGATCTTACCTCGGAGGAGGTGAGGATTAGTCATGTTCGATAAACTAAAAAGTCTAGATCGCCGCTGGATATTTTTAATGATGTTCCTTTCTGTATCCATACCTATTATAATTATCGGTCTTACAGGACAGTCATTTCCCGAAA
>CAZHRR010000068.1:0-12016 GCA_964534955.1 uncultured bacterium | reverse complement strand
CTGAAATGAATTCTTTAACCTATTACATTCCGCTACATTTCGGGGGAACTTCATAAAGCCTAAACCTTGACAGTGAACTCTTTCTGGATTACCTTTCATCAAGTCCCGCGGGAAATCAGCTAAACCTAGATTAGGAGGAAAGTCGAATGAGTAAAACAGTAAAAATGGTTTTCTGTCTCTTGCTCGCGGGTTTGATCTCCATGCCTGCAACGGCCCAGGAACACCCCAAAGAGCAACCGTCTGAACACCCCAAGGAGCAGTCCAAGGAGCACCCGTCTGAGCACCCCAAGGAACACCCCGTATCTCTCAGCACGCAGGCGGTATCGAAAGAAAATCTGGCGGCAGCCGTTAAGAACCATGTGGCTGCGGTAACAGCGGAAGAAGGGGCTTTTACATTCACCGATGATGTTGAGAATAAAGTTCTTAACCTCAAGCTTCTGAAAGTTCATGATGATAAGTTGGCTGCAATAGGGGATCATACCTACTTTGCCTGCGCTGACTTTGAGGCTGAGGACGGAACGGTCTATGACCTCGATATCTTCATGGAAGGAGAAACAGCAAGTAAACTGCAGCCCACGGAAGTGACTCTCCATAAGAAAGATGGCTCGGAGAGATACATCTGGATTGAAGAGGAAGGAATCTGGCATAAGGCTGAAGCAGACAAGTAGGCATAGGGGAAGAGCCTTGTTGGGTATGTTTCCGCATTAGAAATAATTGGAGCTGCTCGTACGTATAATATTCCAATTCGTAAATATTCTGTTTGGCATGATTGGTATACGCCTGGATCGATCTCCGGCCAGGCTGCTCATTTGGAGCATACTTGTTGTCGGCTCCCTCTTTCTTAGCAAGGTAGTACAGGATAAAGGGTGGGCAGTATGGTATATGGCTGGGGCGTGGACCTTTTACTATATAGGAAATACACTCATTTTGGGAACCCCCCTACGGTCAAAACTTCTCCAAATACTGGGAGAAGAGAGAGCCTATGCAGTGTACGAAGTAACTGTGGGTGTGATGTTTGTTAATCAAGCCTTGAGTTTGGGATTAATTCCTATCGCGTTTGCCCACACATTTAGAATGCCGCCTGAAGCAGCTATTGTTGCGGCGGCACTATTTTTTATTATAGGCTTTGGTTCTAAAATGTGGTCCACATGGTTGACAGGACTGGATATCTATTACTACCGGGATTTGTTTCTAAGAAAACCTTATCACAAATTCATTACTTGGGGACCTTATCGGTGGTTTAAAAATCCAATGTACAGCATCGGAAATCTTCATGCCTATGCCGCCGCCATCTTTTTGGGATCATTGGAAGGTTTGGCCTGGGCAATAGCATGCCACGCTAGCATTTATCTGTTTTATTTTCTGGTGGAGAGACCCTTTGTGAATAGAGTTTATTTACGGGATTAGCCTGAAAAATTCGCCACGAAGGCACCTCGCAGAGTCCTGTGGAGAAGACACGAAGAAGTATTGATAATAAAGAAGTTCGAGAATGAGTGGGAATATGAATTTCATAATAAAATTGTTTAATCATTATTTCTGTAAATCCTTTACTATCAATCTTCGCTTCTCTATGATGGACAAGTTATTCCTTTGTGCCTTGTCCGCAGGATATGCGAAGGCCACAGGATCGCCTACTGGCTGAGAGGCTGTACGGAGGACACTGTACGAAGGACGCTGTGCGTGTGTGCCCTGTAGAGTGGCTAATGAGGTTAGGATATTGTCGGCTTTACTGCTCGTACCTTGATGCTTGCTGCGTAACGTCCCGATAAGCTCCTGATTGTCCTCTTGGGCAGGGGAATCAATTTAGTTATTGTCTGAATAGTAGGATCTTCCTCAGGGAATATTTCATCCACAGTCCGTTCGTCCAGAATTTCTGGGTTGTTAAACCCGGCAGCTATGATATAATTGAGATAATCCTGTTTCAGTGCAGCCCCGGCCACACATCCTACGTAAGCATTCACGCTCCGGCTGATGAACCAGGGTAGTTTCCTGAGGAGGACAATATCGGAGACTGTAAAAACTCCTCCCGGCTTCAAAACGCGGAATGCTTCACGGAATACATTTGGTTTATTTTCAGATAGATTAATCACACAATTGCTGATGACTAAATCGATTGAGTTCGATTCTACAGGAAGGCTCTCGATCTGACCCAGGAGAAAGGTCACGTTATCAGCGCCCATCTTCCGTCTGTTTTCATTGGCTTTTGCAATCATTTCGGGTGTCATATCTACACCAATAACTTGCCCGGTTGTCCCTACTTTTTGTGCAGCGATAAAACAGTCAATTCCTGCTCCGCTGCCCAGGTCAAGTACCGTACTGCCAGGCTTTATCTCTTCGAAAGCTAACGGATTTCCACAGCCCAGGCCCAGGTTGGCTCCTTCAGGTATTGATTGAAGTTCGCTGTTGCGATAGCCAATCTGTCTTGCATTTTCGTTTATGGAATCTTCCCCAGGGGAACAACACCCGGACTGCTCTGTAGCAACCTTTCCGTATCGCTCTTTGACAGCGTCTTGAATTGTAGCAGCCATGCTAATTTTCCTCCTCTGCAACTGGACAGCACTGCTGAACGATGTTCAAAATCGATTGCAGGCGCTGTGAAATGTTCTGATAGTTAATCTGATAGTAGGTTTCACGCCCATCTTTTCTGGATTGTGCCACACCAGCACGCTTCAACATAGCAAGGTGGCGAGAGACATTTGATTGAGCAATATCCATCTGGTCAGCTACCTGATTGACGGTCATTTCACCGTGCTCCATCAGGATGAGGAATACCCTTAGACGACTTTCATCTATAAATGCTGCGAAAAAGTCATCAGACAGGAACGACCGGCAGTCGTGTACGAGGTTTGGTGGACAACAAAGAGTCATTACTTCCTCCTGTATGTAATAATACTATCTATGCGCATACGTGCATATATTAACAAGTAAGATTATTTGTGTCAAGCAGTTTTTTGGTGATAAGCAGATTCAGGTAATAGAAAAGAGCGCTCTAAAAGCGCCCCAAATGATTGCGATGATAATTACTCTTCTTCCTCTTCTTCCTCTTCCTCCTCCTCGTAATCGCCATAATAGGCAGCCATCATCTCAGGGTCATAGTAGTACTCATAGTCTTCGCCGTAGGTACCGCCAGGCCACCCTGGATAAGGAGAAGCGGGAGCTTCCGGAGGCGCCGGTTTGGCTGGAGGCAGGGGAGCAGGAGGCTGTTCCTGGGGGGCTGTTGTTGCAGTTCGCATTGGAGAGAGCCGCTTACTGTTGTAACGGAGAATCAGTCCAGGTGCAATGGTAAGAAACAGAATGACAAAAGCCAGGGTTGCACCGTCTGGTTTGATATGGTAACCCCCCCACATATCCTGTTCAACAGCAAACAGGAGGAAGACGGGAATCGACAGCATAATACCGAAGAGTATAAGTATTGATCCCAACTGGTCGCGAAGAGTTACACCTGCTACATTAATATAAGCCAGCCATAGGATCAGTCCCCCAACAATGGACAAGGCCGCCAAGTAGTATTGTTCATAGCCAATGGCGAAGCCGAAAGCGATTGTTGAGAGAAGAAGAATGAAATATCCAAATACGGTTCTGGTGTCTTGATCTATCACGTTACCCCCTGAAGAATATATGTTCCAGATATTTTCCTGATTCGAGGTTTTAAAAATATCCCTATTCTCTCCGTTAAAAGCAAGACTAAATTACCATTCGATAAAGAACAATTTCAAAAGAGGGCTGAACGTTCTATATTCTTGAATACTGCCTTCATTATTTATGTCAGTAGACAATCATAAGATACGGATCGGCGTAGTCGGTGTTGGTCATTTAGGCCGACGGCACCTGGAACACGCCTTAAAGTTGGAAGATGCCGATTGTACTGGTTTTTTTGATACGGATGTTGACAGGGCGGCACTCGTGTCCAGAGAAACCGGAGCCAAGTCCCACGAATCCCTTGCTTCTCTTTTGGATGTAACGGATATAGTCTCAATAGTAGTCCCAACAGTTGATCATTTTTCCGTGGCGAAGACATGCATAGAATCTGAGAAGCATGTTTTCATCGAGAAACCCATGTGCAAGACGGTAGAAGAAACGGATACTCTTCTCGAATTAGCGGGAAAGAATGATCTGCAAATTCATGTGGGGCACATCGAGCGGCTCAATCCGGCCCTGGTTGCGCTGGATGGAATTGATCTTTCACCCAGGTATATCGAAACCCATCGCTTGGCTCCTTACACCGTTCGCGGGACGGATGTGCCTGTGGTGCTGGATCTGATGATACACGATCTGGATGTAATTATTTCGCTGGTGAAGTCCCCAGTCAAAACAGTGGATGCATCTGGAGTTTCCATAATGACGGAGTCGGTGGATATCGCCAATGCCCGCATCACTTTTGAGAATGGCTGTGTAGCGAATATAACCTCAAGCCGGATTGCCAAGGAGTATGTGCGTAAGCTGCGGATATTTCAGCAGGATATGTATGTTACTATTGACTTTCTTCGCGGACTGACTGAGGTATATCGCCTCTTGGATGCGGAGGAAGAGGATCCGGATGCAGTCTTTTCAGCGCCGCTGACCACCGGCGGGACGAACCGCCAGATCGTTTATGAAAAGCCTTCTGTGAAAAAGGTGGACGCACTGAAGATGGAGCTGGAAAATTTTGTGGCATCGGTTGAAGGCCGAAGCACTCCTATTGTGTCAGGTTTTGAAGGTCGGGAAGCTCTGGCAGTAGCCTTGCTGATTCAGGATAAGATTGAACAGACGCTCCACTGATCTGAAGCTAAGATAAACTCCCGTTATGGACATTCGAGACTTTTTCTTCAAGAACCGGGGATATTTACCCATCCCCCTATCTGTTCTTATCCTCTATTTTGCATCCATCAGGACAGAGCTGCTGGTTGTGGGTGCTGTCTTGGTAGTGGCAGGTGAAGCACTCAGGTTGAACGGAGTGCGTTATGCTGGAGGTGAGACCCGCACCCGGAAAGTGGGAGCCAGCGCCCTCTGCACATCTGGGCCATTCGCCCACGTCAGGAATCCGCTCTACTTCGGGAATATCATTATCTACGCTGGTATGGTGCTGATTGCCGGCGGAATGTATGTTTGGATACTAATGCCGGTGACGCTGGCATTTTTCTTCCTGGAGTACGGACTGATTATTTCGCTTGAGGAAGAGACTCTCCGGCAGAAGTTCGCAGAAGAGTATCGGGAATATGTGGAAGCCGTACCCCGTATTATTCCGAGATTGACCTCATGGACAGGAGGAAGTGAAACCGTGCCCATGCCGCTGGACAAAACCCTGAGGACAGAAAAACGTACCCTGCAAGTGATAGGCGGGTTTATTCTCCTTCTAGTTGTCCGTGTCACGTTACTGTTATGAGAGATGGTTCTACAACCCTTTGTGCGGATAAGAAAGAAGTATAGACGGGCAAAATGGTTTATGGTTATCTCTATGGGGTTTTCTTAAAAATGAACATAAAAAACCAATTTAATCAAGAATCAAAAGCTGAATCACGATATCGATTTTTTAGGAACTATGGATTACGGGACCTTCTCTCTTTCCCCTCCTTACAAAGGAGGGGTGAAGGGGTAGTCTGTACTTTTCGAGCCTGCTACCTACAAGCGGTGAAAAGATTAAAACATAAGGTCATTCAAAACATATCTATCTATTTCTTGAACCCTTTTAACAATAATTAACTCATGTTTAGCACATTATAATTCTATGAGATTCAAGCAGATGAACAATAGCCCTTTCATTTATGCTTCTATAATAAAAGGAGAAACGCCGTGAACGGCGTATCAGCATTTGTATTCACTCATTACCTAGCCCTAAAGGACTTGGCTATGGATAATTACACTTTTCCCCAACTCAAGGTGACAGTTATCAGAGAATCTTCCATAGCCCAGCCCTTTCCACAGGATGCTGTGCACAGGGCTGGGTGGAACTAACGCTTTTGTTATGACAAAAAGAGAAAGAGAAACCATACTAATTGTGGCAGGCGAGGAGTCCGGCGACCTCCACGGCTCGAGTCTGGTCCACGAGATGATCCAAAGGAGACCGTTTCTTTCATTTTTTGGCATCGGTGGTGACCGGCTGCAGAAAGCGGGGGTAGATACCGTTGAACATACTGACAACATGGCTGTCATGGGATTTGTGGAGGTAGTGAGCAAGTACCGCTTTCTCCGAAAAATCTTCCGGGATCTTGTGAAAGAAATTGACAAGCGTGCTCCCGCAAGAGCCATATTGATTGACTATCCCGGATTCAATCTCCGTCTGGCGAAGGAGCTGAAAGAGAGAGGGATTCCGGTCACCTATTTTATTTCACCTCAAGTGTGGGCGTGGAAGGAAAAGCGGGTAGAGACCATCCGGGAGTGCGTGGATCAGCTCATCTGTATCTTTCCGTTTGAGGAGGCGTGGTACGCAGAGCGGGGCGTGGATGCAGCCTTTGTGGGGCACCCTTTTATGGATATGCCTGAGCCGGAGATTACCAGGGAGGAGTTCCTCCACCGCCACGAATTTGATTCCGATACAACTACAATAGCTCTTATGCCCGGCAGCCGCCAACAGGAGGTGGATCGTCATCTTGATGTGATGTTGAAGTCGCTCTTCAGCCTCCGGGAGAGGGGGATGTCTCTGCAGGCAGTCATCGGCAAGGCGCCGGGAGTGACCGTTCGTGGTGTGAACTATCATGGGGTATCCGTGGAGGAAGAAAATCCTCAGCTTGCCTTACGTTTCGCCGACGGTGCCGTAGTGGCATCTGGGACCATAAGTTTTGAGGCGGCTCTTTACAATACACCGTCAGTGGTGATATATAGACTTTCACCGATCACATGGTTCTTCGCCAAGCGGATTGCAAACGTTGAGTATGTTTCCATGACTAATCTAATCGCCGGACGAAAGGTGTTTCCAGAGCTTCTCCAGGAAAAAGCTACGCCCGAGCTTGTGGCTGCAAATCTGACGCCTCTTCTTATAGATGAGGAGAGGCGGGATGATATCTACGCCGGGATGACGGAAGTACAGGAAGCCATGGGTGAGCCAGGGTCGGCAGGAAGAGCCGCAGAGTTGATTCTGCAAAAGATGAACTGAAGATCGTGGCAAGAAAAAAAGAAACAGGTATACGTTTAGGAAAACCTGTTATTGGCATGCTGTTCCGTACCAACCGTATAACTTTGGTAAATGAGGATGTCCTTCTTCAGGTACTGGGAAGTGGCCGCTCTGTTATACTTTGCTGTTGGCATGGACGGCTTATGTTTCCCCTCTACTGTCTTCGCAAACGCGGTTATCACGCCCTGGCCGGGCTCCACGAAGATGCGGAGATTGTATCTAAGGTCGGTGAAAAAATGGGGTGGCATTTCATTCGAGGTTCCAGTTCCAGCGGAGGGAAGGAAGCGTACCGTGAGATGGTGGAAGTTCTGTCCAATCCCGGACAAGTAATTGTAGTAACACCTGATGGTCCTCAAGGCCCTGAGCACGTAGCTAAGCAGGGGGCAGTGAAGGTAGCCCAGCGGATAGGGGCTCTGCTTATTCCCATTACGGGACAAGCCACACGGAAATGGGAGATAACCAACTGGGATACGTTTATGGTCCCCAAACCGTTCGGCCGGATTCAGTTTGCCTTTGGTGAACCAATGGAAGCAGATGCAGATACCTCCCCAGAGGAACTGAACAGTGAACTGGAAAGCCGCATGATCTCACTTCAACAAGAGAATGATGCACAACTTATCGGCTAAATCCCGCTACCTTCTTTTTCCGTTGGCTCTCTTTTACTGGGGAGCCGTTTTTTGGCGGAACCTCTTCTACACCATTGGATTTTTTGTGACCCGCCGCCTGCCAGTCCCGGTTATCAGTGTAGGTAATCTGACCGTGGGCGGTACGGGAAAAACACCGGCCGTCATCTACCTTGCCCGCAAGCTGCAGGAAAGTGGTTTTCGCCCGGCCATCTTGAGCCGGGGTTACGGCCGCAGCACCACGGGAACGCTGGTTGTTTCTAACGGCAATGAGTGCCTGACCGGCTGGGAAGAGGGCGGCGATGAGCCTTACCTTATGGCACGGCGGCTCTCCGGAGTGCCCATTGTGGTAGACGAAGTGCGCTACCGAGCCGGATGCTATATTGTGGAGAAATTCCAGCCCGATGTCCTGCTCTTAGATGATGCCTTCCAGCACAGGGCTTTGGCGAGGGACTTGGACATCGTTCTGCTTAACAGTCAGGACACACCCGAAGCGTATAAGATGCTTCCCTACGGCAAGCTCCGGGAGCCGCCCTTCCACCTTCGCCGGGCGGATGTGCTCATCTGGACCAAGCGAAATCTTTCCCGCCCGCCTGTTAATGTACGGAGCAGGATTGAGCAGCAAGACATTCCTACACTCTCCAGCTGCCTCATGGCAGAACCGGAGCTGCGAAGTTCGGAAGGAGCTGTGATGAGTTCAGAGGAACTGGAGGGGAAGATGGTATTCGCTTTCTGCGGAGTGGGTGATCCCAAATCATTTCTCCACATGGTGGAACAGACCGGCGCTGACATAGTGGGACGAAAAGTATTCGACGATCATCATGAGTATGAGATGGAAGATATACGAGGGATGATCGATGATGGTGAGAAGAACAAAGCGGAACTGTTCATTACAACAGAGAAAGATATCTTCAAAGCAGCGCCGTATTTTGAAGAGAAAAGACTTTACGCTTTAGGAGTAGAATTCCGGCCGACGCGGACAGGGGAAAAGGAATTATTGGAATTGGTAAGAGGAGTATTAGGGTAGTTAAATTTTTTGGGCAGACAGCGCCGAAGGAAAATAGATGTCATCCATTAAGGGATATTATAGAAATCATATAACCAAGGCAACTGTCTACCCAAACTTATTCTGTTCTGTGTTCTCTACGGCTAACCGTTCCTGATCCTGGCGTCAGATTTACCAGATGTGGATAGGATATCCCCAGAACCCCCGCCAGATCCATCTTATTGTACTGGTATTCCTCCAGCAGAAAAGAGAGAAGATCTGATTCAAAGGTACTGTTCGCTTCCCGCCATGTAAGGCGCGAGATTGATTCCACATAGCTCATGAAATATTGGTTACGGGAGAGCCGTGTTTTCGTTTTTAATCCACGCTTTAACCCGAGCTTCTTCTGGTAGTTGAAGTAGGTCTTGCTGTCTATCTGCAGCCTCCGGCACAGTTCCGGAGCATTCCTGGTTCGGCTCAGGATGATATTGAAGAGGTGAGTGTGGAAGATATCACGGATATCTTTCAGTGTCTTTCCCACTGCAAAACCGAAGACCTCTTCTTTAACCCTCACAGTGGGGATCTGTTGATGATCTTTCAGAAATATCAGATACTTGTCCAGCAATTTCTTGCTGTAGCCTATAACAGGCAGCTTCATCTCAATTTCTTTCATCACCTCGTCACAACCAAGTGAAAAGAAATGCTCTGATAGACCGAGGTTGCCCACTCTCTCATGGCACAGTCCTAACCGGTAGTAATCCTCAAACATCATGTTTCTTATTTCATACCGAAGGGTAATCTGAAGGGATTGGCTGTGGCATTTGATGGCTTCCCGGTAGTTACCTGAATCATATTCAACTAAGCCAAGATTTTGAAGACAAAGAGCTTTTTGGTAAGGAGACAGATCCTTTTGAAGGAGCTTAAGAAAAAGGCTGCGGGCTTGCAGGTATTCCTTCTGCTGATACCACAGCCAGCCCCTGTCGTTGAGGATTTCATATTGAAACTGAGGCAGATCGAGTTCAACCGCTGTTTCAAGGGCTTCAGTGTACAAGGAATCTGCTAACTCGAAGTTCTTTAATTTAACATGTACATTGGCCATGTGCTTCTTCAGGCGTGTGGCTCGAAGGGTGTTCTCGACAGATTGATAATAATCAATAATCTTACTCAACTTATCAATAGCCTTTTCCGGCTCCGTATATTTATATCCAAGCACAGTCTGCCACTTAAGCCGCCAATGCAGCTCTTTATTACTAGTGTAGCGGATGGCTTGATTTAGAATATCCACTGTTGTTTCATTATAACCCAATATTCGTAACATATCTGACATGGCGGAATAGACATAGGCTGTTGCTTCATCGCTTTTAACTAAACCGAGAGATTTGTGAAAAGCAGCGAATGCTTTTGTATAATTCCCGTAAAACGATTGAATTTCCCCGATACCGGCTAACAGCATTCCTTTTAATTCCGGGTTTGAGATTCCTTCGATTTCCTGCAGCTCAGTCAGGGCTAAGGAGACGGATTTAATCTTTAGTTCATCTATTTCCATGAGTATGACTGTAAATCTTTGAGCGTCTACATTCTTTGAAAGAACACCGACCTCAGCAGGTGTTTTCCCATATGGAATGAGACTACTGACATCAATGATTTTTGATTTATACATTTTCTCTATTCTCTCATCTGATTGTTTACTTCGGCAGTTGTAAGGTGGTATCTATCGTTAATATGGTGAAAAGTATAATATATATGGTAAATAATCCAAGATAATATTTAAATATACCTTGACTGTGGTTCACCTCTGAATTACCTTAGTTAAAGCCTATGACCCATTCGACGAATACACAATTCTCTGATAAGTGTTCAAAGAACAAAAGTGAAAGGCTTCATGTGGCAGGCAATTGTTCAATACCTACAGCGTAAGGTTTTGGAATGGGCACTGAGACTTAACCCTGAAACTTGCTTATTTAATACCCAGCTCTTAAGAGTTCTTGGAATGGCAAGAGTGCCGAACCCTGAAAAAGATCGGTACAGCTTTACTATGGACTTGGGTTCTTATCTCAAGCTTATAACTTATACCCCTGTCTCAGTGCCTTTTTCCAGATTAGAGAGGAAGCAATAGCGCAGACAGGCAATAAAATGATAAGGAAAAAACAACGCGGCCTTGCCAGGAAATCGCAACGTTTCCTTAGCCTTATTGCCCGCCTTCTTATTGGCGGGAGCCTTGGATTTTTTCTTACATCCTGCCCCGAACCAACTAATTCTATTCCAATAGATACAAGTATCACCCTGGAACTGCTCAGCACCTGGACAACCTCCGTGAGTCTCAGGGTAGCGGTGACGGACACCACAACTCCATGGACGTTTGAACTCACCCGTGATGACTCTTTAATAGTGGGAGCGGAAGTTTCGGGAAGTGACACAGTAGTAGTTGATGGCGGATTGAATCCCGGTACGGAATACAGTTACCGTGCTTTCTTTATGGATGAGGGAATACGAGTGGATAACAGCAATATTATTACTGCTGTTACCATGGACACCACCAGCCATGTTTTTACCTGGGTGGTGGATACTTTAGGGGAATATGGCAATCTATGGGATGTGTGGACTTTTGATGAAAATAATGTGTGGGTCGTGGGAGAGATTCGGCCTGTTGCTTCAGAGACATGGAATTCTTTTGGAGCTGCTATATGGGACGGAGAAGAATGGACACTGAAGAAGCTCGAGGCTGGTGCTACAAATGTTCGACCACGAGGGATTTGGGCATTTTCTGATAGTGATATTTGGTTCGCGTCTGGAAGTATATTCCATTTTCAAGGGGACACTGTAACTCGTGAGTGGCTGCTGCCCGATATCGACCACGGTGTGTACCATGTTTGGGCTGGGTCTCAATCTGATATTTTTTTTGTTGGCAGTAAGGGCACTATTGTCCACTACGACGGTTCTCAATTTACCATAATGGAGAGCGGGACTGATCTTGATTTGTGGTATATAACAGGGGCGTTGGATGACGATGGGGAGACAAGAATTTGGGCAGGAGGACCTGATGGAATTCTTCTATATTACGATGGACATACCTGGACTACCTTGTGGGATACTGAACACCCCTTTTACTCCGATTCAAGTTATGTCTATACGAGAGGGATATGGGCTCCGAATAATGAAAACCTCATTGTGGTTGTGGGCTATCCAGATGAAAGGGTTTACTGTCATATTCAAAAGAATTTTAATAACTATCGATTACTATCTTTGCAAGAAGAAAGTTTTACTCGTGGAATCGAGAATATTTATCGCAGCAGAACCGGGAGTAAAATGAACATTGTTTTC
>CAZHRR010000067.1:0-12209 GCA_964534955.1 uncultured bacterium | reverse complement strand
GGGTTACCGTACACACGCTTTCCAAGCGGGCGCATTCAGACACTCGGCCACCTCTCCAGATTTATGATAAGATACTTGATAGTGATATAATAAGAATAAGACATAAATGAAATTGGGACAATACCAAATAATCAGGCTTCCGTGGAATCTTTTTCCTCAGTTTCTGTGCTTTCCTCCTCAGGAGATTCTTCACCCTGTTCATTCGAAACATCTTCAACTGGAGGACTTTCTTCCTCCGAAACTTCAGTCGTCTCCTTGGATTTTTCTAAAGGATCGGAGTCTTCTCCTAACCCAGCCTCTTCAGGGGAAGTCTCTACAGCCTCAGTTTCAACTTCAGTATTCTCGACTTCAGAACTTTCTTCAATGGATTCAGCCACAGCATCTTCCTCTGATGCAGGTTCTTCTTCTACTGTCTGTGTACCGTTTTTTTGGCGTGCCTGTGCGCCGTCTTTTTGGCGTGCCTCTGCTACTGCTTCTTCAGCTTCTTTGTTAGCAGTATCCTCTTCGGTAACCTTATCTATCGCTAATTCTTCCTCTTCAAGCTGCTTTAGATAACTGTCAATGTTCATCCCCTCTGGAATCTTCAGCATCGTTTCCTGGAAGCGGTATTGTCCTGTCTTTTCAGATACGACGGATTTTACATACTTTGCCATAGTATAGTTGGGACCTTTCTGCTGACCTTTCCTGGCTTTATCAGCAAATGACCTGATCTTTTTTGCCATATTTCCTCCTTATTATCAAAATCTCTGTCTAAAAAGCGGTGGCAAATTTAAGGTAAATAATGAGAAAAAACAGGATATTGCTGAGTGTAAGGCTGAGTTTAAGGAGCTGCAACAGGATTGAATTCAAACTCCATTAGATCTCCATCAGACCACGACTTGGGCTTTACCTGTGATGTAACTACTCTCATCCGGTTATTCCCGAGAAACTCAAATAGAGCAAATCTCTTCACTCCATCATCGTAAAGAATAGTCATCTCAAACGGTTTTGTCGAGAAATCTACATCAAACCTTCCCGGCTGTTCGTTGCTTATCTGAGTACCCATCATAACACCTTGGACGAAATCACCATCTTCCGAAAAACGCCAGACTGCTGTAAGAAGAGCTCCCTTGTACAGCCACTCCCCTGTCAAATCCCTGATGATGTCAAGCCCTTGAATGGTTTCCCTGCGACTCTTATTGCCAGCCAGATCCTCTCCCTCAATTGACACTGAATAGATTGTTCCCACTTGAATATATTCTGAACCTGGTATTTCAATATTGTCGTGATCTCCCGCTGTGAGTTCATCACCCTGCACAGAAAGACGATGCGGCGATGCTGGATCAACTACTCCAGCCTCCCGTGACCATATCACATCTGCCTTGGACATATCCTCGCTGAAACGGAAACTGATTGTCCGTTCATCCAAAACCGTATGGGGCTCCGGCCCGGTCAAAAGAACGGTTGGTTGTGTCACGTCGTAGACTACTTCTGTGACCATGATTTTCTCACTGATATTACCGGACATATCAACTCCCGCGAAGGTAAGTTCGTAAGTCTCGCCATCCGACAATTCAGGAGCATTTATCAGCTCCATATCTTTGTGACTGCCTGCAGACAATTCGCTTGCGGTAAGATTAGCGGCAGTTGATGATCCGTCAGAGCTCGTCCAAGTCAAAGTCGCCTCAGCTAATTCTTCACTCTGACTGTAGGAGATACGAGCATTATTCACAAATGAAAACGGCGCTGGCGCATCGAGCGACAGGACGGGAGGATCAACATCATAAGCGATATTGTTCATAGAGACGAGATCTGCCTCGTTTCCAGCCAAATCTGCAGCTTTCATAATTAGGGAATAGACACTGCCGCTCTTGAGAGGAACAGACTCCCACATGACCAAACTGTCATGCCGTCCTGCTGTCAGATGCTCACTTTCCAGCTCTACAGTGTAGGGCGATGCTGGATCTGGCTCTCCTCCTGTATGCTCCCATGTAATTGCCATATATGCTAAAGGTTCACTTGAGGTATAGCTTACATTGGCACTATTAACGTAAATACCAGAGATTGGCAATACTTGTGAAATGATCGGCTTCGAAATATCAAATGTAAGGTTTTCGATTATTTCGGAATACGATTGATTTGAGGCGGCGTCAAAACCAGTGATCCTCAATGAATAGATCGCCCCATCAACGAGATTTGACTGATTTGTAAGGGATACATTAGAATGCTCCCCGGCAGTAATACTTTCCTCCGGCAGCCTAATTTCATGAGGAGAGTCAGGATCCAGTGTACCGCTGATTCTTTCCAGAATCACCTTCCCCCCAGTCAAAGATTCCGATAGAACATAGCCTACCATCAAAGAATTAATGAACTCACCTGCTGAAGGACTGGATATGGTGATTTCGGGCGCAACAGTATCAAACTCAACATTACTGATTACTTCCGAACTTGCTCTATTTCCTCCATAGTCTGCACCAATCATAGAAATTTGATAGATTGCGCCGTTGACTAAATCAGGCGGTGGGGCAGGGTTGAAATCCAAGTGTTCACCTCTCTTCAATTGAACATCCGAAAGAGGAATCCTGTGTGGCGAATCGGGATCATTTGTGCCACCCGTCTGTACAAAAACCAGTTCTCCCTCAGACAGATCCTCATCGCAGGAATAAGAGATGCGAGCTTCGTTGACAAAACTTTCCACTTGGGGGGAAAGGATAGTTAGAATGGGAAGTGTATTATCGAATGTGACGTTCTCGGCAATAGTTCCTGAAGCCTTGTTCCCTGCTAAATCCCGCCCCTCGAAAGAAACAGAGTAGGTGACACCGCTTTGAAGCAAAGATTCTGTGGAAACATTATCATGCAATCCTTCCTGAAGGAACTCACCGGTGAGACCAAAGCTGACGCTCGATGCCCGCTCAGAAAATCTCGGGACTGGAGTCCATACAATCTTTCCAGATTCGAGGGTTTCGGAGAGTGAAAACGAGACGGTATCATTATTGATGGTGGTCATGGGAGCCGGTCTGTTAGCCACGATGGCAGGTGGTGTTACATCGAATGTCAGATTTCCGATGGTTACCGATCCAGCCTGGTTCTCTGCCCGGTCCCGGCCGGAAAACGTCACCCGGTACACAGTTCCATCTACAAGAAAAGGTGTGGCTGCAAAGATTATGGCTGCATGATCTCCTGCTGATTTTTCCACAGCGGATAGAATGATCGTGTGCGGTGCCCCGGGATCTTCAGGTCCTCCCACCCACTGCCAATAAACTTCAGCATCAAGCAAATCTTCAGAGAAAGAATAGTCAAAGACCCACTCATTGATCCGACTGCCCTCCGATGGAGATGTTACTGCAATAACTGGCGGTTTACTGTCGAATCCCACAACTGGAATAAATATCTCTTCTGCTCTATTTGCTGCAGCGTCGCTTCCTGTAAAAGTTACATCGTATATAGCTCCTTCTACCAAGCTTGGAGTGTTTTGCACAGTAACACTATCGTGCTCACCCATAGCGAGTTCCTCCCCCACGAGGGACACTTCGTGAGGAGCATTGGGATCATTAGTACCGGACTTCTGCTCCCATAAGAATTTCCCCTCAGCTAAGTCTTCGGAAAGAGTATAGCTCACCATCTTATCTTTCAGAAACATTCCTGACGAAGGTACTGACACTGCGATGTGCGGCGGAACTGTATCGAACAGTATATACTTCACAATAGAAGGTTCTCCCTCATTACCTGCCTTATCTGTTCCGGTCAATTCAAGATTATATTTCACTCCGCTAACTAAAATCCCCCTTGTCCCGATTCCTATATGATCTCTTGAATCCAAATTGTTGCCTTTGAGGGGTATCACGTGAGGTGAAGCGAAGTCTGGTATACCTGATGACCATTTCCACCGGATCTGAGCCTCTTCGAGCGGTTCAGACAGAGTATAGTTAATAAGTGATGAGTTTATAGCTGCTTCAGTCAATGGTAATAGAATCTCCAATTCCGGAGGAGTCACATCGTATTTTATGTCTGAAATGACGATAGGGACAGAAACATTCCCCGCGGGATCCTCACCTTTCATCTTTATTGTATAAACAGCACCATCCTGAAGAACGGGAATATCAGCAAACAGGGTTTCGGGATAATCTCTTTTCTTCAGCTCTTCCGTGCTAAGATCCACCAAGTGGGGCGATGCGGTATCCTCAGCGCCACTCGTTCGAGTCCATGAAACAGTACCGAGTGCCAAATCCTCGCTGAGACTGTAAGAGATGGTTGCTGTGTTGCGGGATATGCCCGAAACGGGATCAGCGATGGTAATCCTGGGAGGCATATTATCAAAGGTCAGATTAGCTATCGTTAAGGTATCAGACGGATTCCCGGCTAAATCCATGCCGAAGATCGAGATGTCATAGACACCTCCATCTGAAAGTCGAGGTGCTCGCATGAGTTTGATTTCCGTATGATCTCCCTCTGTCAACTCCTCCATAACCAGCGGAACCTCATGAACGGCAGGTTCATCTTCCTCACCCGACTCAGTCCAGATCACACGGCCATTTGAAAGAGGTTCAGAGATAGTGTAGCTCACGATATTTGAATTGATGAAATCGCCGGCTACGGGATTTGTAATGGTCAACTCAGGCGGAGAAATGTCAAACAGCACTTCTTCCACTCGAACAGTGTCCGAAACATTTCCGGCCTTGTCAATCCCATGGAAGCTGATACTGTACACAGTACCGTCATTAAGTGATGGCATTGCCGCCAATTGAATATCGTTGTAGTCACCGTCTGAAAGCTCATCTCCGATCAATTCAACCAGGTGCGGTGCAGACATATCTGGCTCACCGCCTGCGGCTTCCCATTCCATGACAGCCGATTGCAGATTTTCTGTAAGCGTATACGAAACTCTGGTATGATTGACGATGTCACTACTCGATGGCGCTGTGATTGCAAGCTCAGGAGGTGTAGCGTCGTAGTAGAGGCTGCTAATAATCACCGGTTCACTTTCATTTCCTGCCAGATCCTGGCAATTGATTTCCAACTGATAGATTGCACCATCAATCAGTTCGACTGCTGCTTCCAGGCTTCCGTCGTGAGAACCACCGGCAAGTTCTGATGTTATCATAGACTGATCGTGAATCCCGGCCGAATCTTCCGTTCCACCCGTCCATCGCCAGACTGCCTTTCCGAAGGCACATGTCTCACTGAGTTCGTACGTCAAACTTGCAGAAAGGAGAAAAGCTCCGTCTGCCGGTGACGCTGCTGTTATGAGCGGTGGAGTGACATCATATAGTACATCGCTAACCACCACTGGCCGAGCCACATTTCCAGCAGAATCTCTTGCTGTGATTGTGATATTGTAGGTGGATCCATCTACTAACTCCGGAGGTGAACTAAGCTCCTTTCCGGGATGAACTCCTGCCAGCAATTCATCACCTGCCAACCCAGCTTCATGAGGAGTTTCAGGGTCATCCGAACCGCCGGTTCTCTCCCAGACGACCTGACCACTCATCACATTTTCACTCAGTTCATATCGAATGAGGGTGTGATTGACATGGGTCCACGATTCAGGTGAAAAGCCGGAAATAACTGGAAGTGCAGCGTCGTAATGAACGTTGGAAATCTTTACAGATGCAGATTCATTCCCCGCAATATCCTTTCCAATCAACTCTATTGAATAAACAGCACCATCAACCAGACTGAGAGAATCAGCTGGATTGAAAAGAGGATGCTGACCTGTCAGCAATTCATCACCTGACAGCTTTGTCACTTGTGGAGAAGCTGTGTCGGTTATCCCTTTGATTTGCGTCCAAACCACCTGTGCGGAAGTAAGCTGCTCACTTACGGAATAAGCGATTTCTTCGGAACGAACATAAGAGTCTGATTCAGGATACTGCAGCGCCAATTCCGGTGGTGAAACGTCGTATGTAACATCTTCAATTATCACTGGTTCAGCCTTGTTTCCAGCAGCATCATCCCCTCCGAAAATAATATCATAGACACTTCCATCCTTCAATTCCGGACTTTCAATCAAGGCAATAGATAAGTGGCTTCCCGCTTCCCTTTCCGCTTCGGTCAGGACTGCTTCCTGTCTTGATATTTCCTTGTCGCCGGGACCCTTTTCTATCCACGTGACTTTAGCTTCTGTCAAATTTTCGCTGATGGTATAGCTCACATCCGAATGATTTACAAAACTGCCTGCCGTAGGCATCAGGTCTGATATTACTGGATTGGTAGCATCAAAACCCAGTGCGGAAACAGTGACCGGCATAGATGGATTTCCGGCGAAATCCTCGCCTTCGAGAGTAAGATCGTAAAATGCTCCTTCTACAAGTTGGGGTAAATTATTTACTGCTGCATCTTCATGTATACCTGATAACAGTTCATTTCCCATCAAGGTTACAGAATGAGGAGCCAACGGATCATCGCTCCCGCCAATCCACTCCCAGATAAAGCGTCCTGACACCAGATTTTCACTCAGCTCGTATTCCACTAATGCTGAAAATATCCACGACGCACCTTCCGGAGAGAGAATAGCCACTTCCGGATTAGTCACATCGAATCGTACGCTGTCAATCACAATGGTTTCAGCATCGTTACCGGCAGCATCTTGAACAGCAATACTGATTGAATACATAGAGCCATCGTTCAGCAGCGGCGACTCCTCGAGGACATTATCAGGGTGAACACCAGCATTCAATTCCCTCCCCAGCAGATGAGCCAAATGCGGAGCTAATTCATCGGGAGTACCGCCTGCATGCTGCCAAGTGATGGACCCCTCGCTGACGTTCTCACTTAGGGTGTAGGCTACCCGACTATGATTGACATGACTATCTGCACCAAGAGAGACATCAGTTATGACCGGAGGTGTTGCATCATAATACAAATCGGTGACATATATAGCCGGAGCTTCGTTTCCGGCAAAATCTCTTCCGCTCACTATCAACGAGTAAACAGCGCCATCTACCAAAGATATTTCTGCTGACAGAGATTCCTCTAAGTGTTCACCAGGTTCCATCGCTCCTTCATTCAACTTGATGCGATGAATTTTTTCCGGATCGGGAATTCCGCTGCTCCAGATCCATGATACAGATCCTTCAGCCAATTCCTCAGACAGAGAATAATCAAGCGCTGCAGATGAAATTGCAGTATATGACAGCGGTGACGTCACTACGATTTCAGGAGGCGTCATATCCAGACGAACCCCTTCTATCTCAATAGGGTTGGAATTATTTCCTGCTGCATCAGATCCCGTTATCTGGATAGAATATATGGCACCATCTACAAGTAATGGAGTATCTTGAAGCATCAGGTTGATGTGCTCACCTGTTGAGCGCTCATCTATTGTCAGTAAAGCCTTATGTGGAGCCAGAGGATCTTCCCGGCCTCCTTCCCACTCCCAGACAATCTTCCCTTCCTCGAGGAATTCACTCAGACTGTATGAAACCTGCGTTCCTGTTATGTAATCTCCACTTCCGGGATACGACCAGGTAATGACAGGCGCTTCGGTATCGTACAGCAGATTGACGATTATTTCGCTCATTCCTTCGTTGCCTGCTAAGTCTTGTCCTGTCAGAACAATATCGTAAAATGCCCCTTCCTTGAGGGTTATCTGAGAATCTGAATCTGCAAAGAGATGGCTGTCAGGATGGCGATATTCTTCTGCCAAACTTAAGATATGCGGAGCATTGGTATCCAGCGAGCCGCTGCTCCAGATCCAATTCAATTTGAGTTCTTCTACCTTCTCATTTACTGTAAACTCGACATCACTGCTCTTGATAGGGTTGCTTCTAACGGGAAACGAAATAGCCAGTTGGGGCGGCGACACATCATAATGAACAGAATCTGATACAAGTAAGTTAGATGAATTGCCTGCTCGATCTGCAGCAACAAAGCTAAGTTCATAGACTGAGCCGTCATGTAATTTCGGTCCCCGGACAGGAAGCAGATCTATGTGCTCTCCAGCTTTTAGCTCTTCACCTTCCAGTAATACCCGATGCGGTGATTCAGGATCGTATACACCTGCTATCTGTTTCCACAACAATACTCCCTGAGCAACATCTTCATCAACATAGTATGAGATTCGAGCGTCTTGCACATATACGCCGGTATCAGGTTGAAGATCAGCTAGAACTGGCCCGGTGGTATCAAAGCGGACATCAGTCACCTCGAACGGTATGGCTTCATTCCCCGCTTGGTCAGTTGCCGAAAGCGTGAGCAGATAAGTATTCCCGTCGCGGAGACGTCCTCCCTTTGGCATGCCCGGATACTCATGCAGACCTTCAGTCAGTTCTTCGCCAGTGAGAGTTTCAGTCTGGAATATGACTGTGGTGGTATCAAATACCACCTCGCTCCAGCTGATTTCAGCCGAAGAAAGCTGTTCGCTGGCTATATATGTGACAGCAGCGTTCTTAACAGCATCTGCAGGCCTGGGCAGCATGATCTCAACAACCGGTGCAGTCGTATCGTATGTGACAGAGACAATACTAATTTTATCGGAAGAATTGCCTGCAAAGTCCTCAGCCCCGAGAGTCACTTCGTACACCGCATCCTCAACTAGCGGAGGCGGTCCATTTGCCGGAACAGCACTGTGAACTCCCTGCTCAAGCTGTGATCTACTCAGGGGAATAATATATGAACCGATGGAATCCTCCGCACCGCCAATCCATCTCCAGGCAAGCTCACCGGATGCCGCACGCTCGCTAAGCTTATAAGAGACAGATCTGCGATTGAAATAATCGCCGGACTTCGGGGAAGTAGAGTAAAATTGCGGCGCTGTGATGTCGTAACGAATATCTGTAATTGTATCTCCGATCCCGGGATTCCCGGCTAAATCCCACACGGTCGTCCGCAGTGCATACTTTTGCCCATCTTCAAGTAATACAGGAACGGTGATTAGTGTTGTGTCATCCGAGAGCGTCTGCAACCCCTTACCGATTATATTCCCCACGTGCTGGTGCAAAGAATCGCTTTCATCCAACCAATACCATAGCATTTCCATCTGCGAAAGCGCCTCTGAGGCCCAGACATATACTTCCGGACTATTAACTACTGAATCACATCGGACGAAGATTTGGGGCTTGGTGGTGTCAATGGTAACACTTTCAATTACAACATCTACAGCCGGGTAGCCGCTGACTCCTGTTCCTTCAAATGTAATGCGGTAAGCGGCGCCTTCCATTAGCTCAGGAGTGTAAGCAAGAATAATCTCCTCGTGATATCCTTCCGTCATTTCCCTTTGAATAAGCGGAACATAGTAAGGAGCAGTCGTATCTTCGTTTCCGCCTACCCACTCCCATATAACGGTACCTTCCGCCAGATCCTCAACGAGATTATAGTACAAGTGCAGGGAGCTCACAGAGGAATATGGACGAGGATATTCGACTGAGATAAGCGATGTGGTACCATCTGCCAAAACCCAAAGTTCATTCACCTGCGCCAGAGTGGAATCGTATTCCAGAATCTGGGTCATACCTGCTTCCGGAGTATAATTGTAGTGAAAGCGGCGAATTACATCCTCACCGGGTACTGTCAGCCAATCCTCCTGTCTCAGCTTCCCGTCTTCATCATACTCTCGAGTAATGGCTCCGAATTGGGAGCCATTAACATCATAAAGACGATATTCTTCAGGAATCCCCTGGCGGGAGAGTACCGTCTCAATGAAACGGTCACCTTCATCCTGGACAGAATCAATCTGCACACGATAGCGGAGGAAGTCATTAATCCTCTCCTGCCGGGGACCGTAGGTGAAGATGCTCGTTATTACACTATCAGCGTTTAAAAGGGTTCGGGAAGTCAGCTCGGAAGAAATCGAGTCATATTGCATCACCTGATATTGTTTGATTTTACCTTTTCGCTTAAAGTATAACTTACGCTCAACTCTCCCCTGCTCATCATAGTGAACTTCAATATACGACCACCAGCCGAGTTTTCGTTCCGGAAGCTCCACATCGGCAAGGAAGTCTTGTTCATTCCGATAGTAACGGACGTCCGTTTGGGCAGGAAAAATGAATGTGGTAATCAGGAGGAGGATTGGAAGCAACTTCACCATGGGTGAAGTTTACACTACAGGAGAAAGAGTGTCAAAAACAAAAGTAGTTATTGGTTACTAGTGATTAGTGATTTGTGTGGTGATTCTGCAGTTAACATGAAATATGAAGGTTTGAAAAATAAACTCACCCTCGGTCCCTCTCTTATAAAGAGAGGGAAGAAAAGAACTGAACTTCAACTGCCACATGGGCTCCTAAAAAACAAGATCTCTTTTCTTTCTCCGCATGATCCTTCGGATAAGAGAAGGGAGCAGTCTACAGTATTTTGTGAAAGGTGGAGAGAGTTCGATACTGCATTCGTCAGGGACTGTTCGGTAAACCGAGATATTCTCTTATTACCCATGTTACAGACCAGTTGTGCCCCAGACGGTGACCGTCCATGGTGGACGGAAGTTGAATAACTGAGCTGGTTGGAAAATCAATTACCTGAGGGTCAGACTCGTATTTATTGAAGGCGTTGTCTTGTGAATGGACTGTCCTCCACTGTGTGAGAGTTACTGTACCTTGCCATTCAGGATAGTCTGGAATGCCATCCTTATCGCTGTCCAATCCACAGTTATCCAGCAGTTTTGGAACTCCGGCCAGCGGCGCCGCAATAGTGTGGATTTCAGAAGGGATTTCAAGATGTAAATGAGAGGCGCAGTAAGTGACCATATTCCCACCCAAACTGTGCCCCATTATGATCAATTTTTCCACCATGGGGTAATCATCTACTAATCTGGCGACCGCTTCAGCCAATTCCTTCCCTGCTTCGTCAGGACACTCCTCCCAGTCATACCGCCAGAAGAATGTTAGAGCGTGCTCAGCGGCAAGATTGGTCACAGGCACGACCCATTCATATCCCCTCGTGGCGTAACCGTGGACAGCGATGTGGATATTACTGCTGTCGGTTGCTGAAGGATCAACAATGTGAATGAAACTAAATGGTTGGGCTACAAGAACCTTCCCCGATTCGAAGACCTGCTCGCCGGCTGGAAGTCGGGAGGCTGGAAGCTCGGGGATGGAATCTGAGGGTAAAGCGGCTGCTGACCATGAGATCAGAAGAGTAATAAGAAAAACGAGAGTTAGTCGCTTATCCCTCAAAAGCTTTTTCAACAGCGTGTTTCAACAAGGATCGGTACAGTCTGACATTTAACATTGCTCCAGTGATGCCCGTATGAAGTTCTGGGACATGCGGTTCATCTGGTACATTATACATTTCCATTAGATCATCTGCAGTTAAGTCCCGAAAACCAAGACTCCAAGCCATGGAAGGAATATCCAGGATATAGTAATAATAAAGTTCCCGCCAGGTCCTACCCGCTGTTCGGAAAAAATGATCCAGAAAAGCAGCGTCAAAATGGGAATTGAAGGCTACCATTAGAACAGATTTACTGCCAGCTGTTTGATTGTGAAATGAGACAATGCTGTCAGCTGCGTCAGTAATGGACAATGCACCCAGTTCTATCCATCGTTGGAGATCAAACGCATTTACCTTTTTGGCGCCAAGTGATAATCTTTCGGGATGGTTCGGCATAACTCGAAGAAACAGACTATCAACCTGATTCCCCTCCAAATCGGTCATAACAATACCAATGTCTATGATTTCATGATATCCCGGCAGCAAACCAGTGGTTTCTACATCTATGAAGGCTAAGAGCCAATCTTCGGGTGCATCCTGGGGATTCACCAAAGGTCCCGGTGATTCCATTTTATCAAGATATGATGGCTCGGGGCTGCCACAATTGTATAACGAAACAAAGGCAATAGTAGCTAAAATTAAAGAAAGAACCATATTTTTCATTGGAACCAACATTTCCTGCTAAGTTTGCATTATTAAGAGCGGAAAGGGAACATTCTATATCTCATTACGATTGCCAGCGGGATCTCTCTTCACCCGAAACTTCGGGATACGAGTGACAATTTCAAACCACAATATCATTAATCCCTTTGAGACCTTCGGGAGAACCCCCATTACCCAATATGTTTCGACGTTAAAACGTGACACAAATGTATACGCCTAAAAAGATTAAAGTAAAGACTTTCATTATATGCATATTGAAAGTGCTTTGTCTTGTCAGTATAACTCTCGCAATTAGTTAAGTTATGGAAAAAGTGAAATGGTTATTTTGTGACGAAATATGCTAAAATATTATTGCTTCTAGTAAAAAATGATGTCATCTGAACAAAAGTCTACAGTTAACCGAGTGATTTCAAAAACCAAGT
>CAZHRR010000066.1:0-12220 GCA_964534955.1 uncultured bacterium | reverse complement strand
AATTGCAGAAGTGGTTGGATAAGGGTAAGTCCTTTAGAGTTGTGGATATCCGTACAGAAGAACAGCGGGAAATGGATTCGGTTGTCGGTCTGAAGACTAGAATAGCGACTAAAGATGAACTCGATTTTGCCAGGATGGACGGCAAACCTGTAGTACTCATTTGCCAATACGGTCTAATCACCGAGCAGCTCATCGGTGAAAGCAGTGCAGAGAATATTTACAGTCTCCTTGGCGGCGTTCAGGCGTGGAATGAATTCAAGTCATCGAAGAGTGATCTCAGCCGTTTCGCCCGGCAGATGGTTTTGCCGCAGGTGGGTGTGGAAGGTCAGAAAGCGTTAGAAGCTGCTCAAGTAACTATTGTCGGGTTGGGTGGTCTTGGCTGTCCGGTGGCTCAGTATTTAGCTGTTGCTGGCGTTGGCACTTTACGATTGATTGATGGTGATGTAGTGGAGATGTCTAATATCCAAAGACAACCTCTTTACCGAACAGATGACATAGGACAGTTCAAAGTGAAGGTTGCTGAGGAGCGAATTTCAAGCCTTAACCCTGTAACAAAAATTGAGACGAAGAATGTTTTCTTGACTTCAGAAAATCATGATGATCTCCTTAATGATGATGATGTAATTGTGGACGCCACCGATTCATTGGGTGTCCGCCGCATTTTAGATGAGTATGCTTCGGACCATTCTGTTCCTCTTGTCTATGGAGGGCTTTACCGATTTGAAGGACAAGTATCCGTGTTCAATCATGATGGCGGTCCTCGCTATGTTGACCTTTTTCCAGATCATTCATTGACCAGCGACAGATGTGCTGATGCGGGTGTGCTGGGGATGCTTCCAGGTATTATTGGCAACATCCAGGCATTGGAAACGGTGAAGATCATACTGGGGGTAGAGCCAAACCTTTCCGGGAAACTGCTTCTTTATGACGGTATGAGTCATGAGACTGAAATCATCGAATTGGAGTGAATTTAACCGTCGGTAAACCCCGACAAAAGAGGGGTCGCTGACGGTGTTAAGAGAACTAATGACAAATCACAAATCACCACTAACCAATAACAAGTTGACTATTATCAAATGAAGATTACAGTCAAATGCTTTTCGCAAGTGAAACACCATCTAGGGACGGATGAACTTGTTCTTAACATGGCGGAGGGATCTACCACATCTGACGTGGAAAAGCGGATTCGATCTCAAACAGGAGAAAGATTGACCGGAGTGAGTCTTCGGCTGGCTGTAAACCGAAAATACACTCCCAATCCTGTTGAGTTAAAGGATGGCGATGAAGTGGCGCTCATTCCTCCGGTGCAAGGCGGCTAAAAAAGGACAGGATTACAGGATTTACAGGATGGTAAAAGAATTAACTACAAATTGGTTTTGTATAATTTTATTCGTACCTCTGCTGCGAGAATTGTGGTTAAAATAGAAATAGTAACAGGAAAAATTGAACCGTTTCCCAGCGATGACACCCGTCAATTAGAAGGGGCGGAACTGGTATTTAATGGACGGGTTAGGTCTACAGAGAATGAAGAGAATATCCGGGGACTCTTCTATGAGTATTATGAAGGGATGGCAGAGGAGGAACTCCAGAATCTTGCCGCCGAAGCTGCAGAGAAATTTCCTATCTCAGACCTCTTCTGCCGTCATAGAGTTGGGGAGATTCCAGTGGGAGAATCCGCTCTTCACATCTCCATATGGTCGGTACATAGGACAGAGGGACTTGAGGCTATGTCGTGGTTTATCTCCGAGCTGAAAAAACGGGTACCCATCTGGAAGTGGGCCGTGCTGCCGGACGGGACCCGAATACTATCTGAATGCCAGCATGAGATACCTTCTGAGCACTCTTCCACTGTCACCGACTCTTTCAGGGATAAGTGACGGTTGTCTCATTAATTGCTCACTGCAACTTCCATCAAATTCACTTAGCTATGCGGTTCTTGTCCAGGTAATTGCCTTGTATTAAAGGAGTATAGGGAGCATTATTGCCTTGTATTATAGGAATATTGTATTTAATATTGCCTTGTATAAAAAAATATTATCGTCGTGAAAGAGCTAAATAGAACCATATCAAGTGCATTAAATCAATGGAAAATGGATCCGCGCAGAAAAATACTATTGATCCGTGGTGCCCGGCAGGTCGGAAAAACATTTTCTATACGAAAATTAGGTCGTGATTTTGATCACTTACTTGAAATTAATCTTGAAGACAGTAAAGAAGTCCATTCTTTATTCGACGGGGATATGGATGTACAGAAAATCATTCAAACGATTGCAGTGCAATTCAACGTCCCCGTCATTGCAGGTAAAACGCTTGTGTTCTTTGATGAAATCCAAGCCTGTCCCAATACCATCCGGTCTCTGCGATACTTTTACGAAAAAATACCGGACTTGCACGTCGTGGCTGCAGGTTCCCTTTTAGAATTCGCTTTGGAAGAAATTCCATCATTTGGCGTAGGTAGAATTCAAACCCTGTTTATGTATCCCCTTACATTTCATGAGTTTTTATCGGCAATCCATCCAACGCTAATCCCATTTATTGAAAAAGCTAATGCCCAAAATCCACTTGAACAGACTTTACACCGATTAGCATCCGATTATTACAAAACCTATCAAGTAATAGGCGGTATGCCGGAAGTTGTATCTGAATACATACAATCCGGTGATTTTTTAAGGTGTACCCGTTTATTAGATAATCTTATCCAGTCATTTCAGACTGATTTTTCAAAATACAAAAAAAGAGCGCCAGTACAGACATTAAGAAATATATTTTGTTCAATTGCGACACAGGCAGGCGGAAAATTTATTTACAAACATGCGTCGCCCGAGTTGGATTCAAAAACCGTCAAATCTGCACTAGAACTCATAATTCAGGCCGGATTAGCTTATAAAATTTCGCACACAAGTGCATCAGGTTTGCCGCTTGGTGGTCAGATCAATCCAAGAAAATTCAAAGTTCTACCGTTGGATTCAGGGGTTTACCAGAGACTTCTGGGATTGAATCTCAAAGATTATCTCTTGGCTGATGATATCCAATTGATGAATAAGGGTAGTCTGGCAGAAGTATCAGCTGGGATTCAATTCATGCATCTCCAATCATCTATTCTACAACCCCAGTTGTATTATTGGCACCGTGAAGCAAAGAGCAGTAATGCAGAAATTGATTATCTCATTCAGCAAGGATCCACAATTATTCCCATTGAAGTTAAAGCCGGGACAAAAGGTCAGATGCAAAGTATGTTTCTGTTTCTCAAAGAAAAGAATTTGAAGTTCGGAATCCGTCTATCCATGGAGAATTTTAGTCAATTCGGTTCTATTGTTACCGTTCCGTTATATGCTATTAAATCATTGATGGAACCTTAGGTTAATATTCACGATTGACACGAACAATCCATTTCTCAAACCTATCAAATAACGCCATGAACGGCGTTATACTATTCATCTAAATTTCTCAAGCTCGACCTAAAGGATTGAGCTACAGAGCCGTTGATGTATTAATTCAGTTGTTTCATTGAAAATAGCCTTTATTTTGTGATTTTGTTTTTGATAAAATAGTAATTGCTCCAAGATGATTGAACTTTCTTAGAGCATTCTTAGCTTCTGAACTGTAATTTCACGCTTACATATGCCTCAGATATCTAACCAAGCCATCGCAAACGTTCTCTATTGGATTAGGCAGAAGCGGTGGCTATTGCTCACTATCATTGTAGGGGGCGTGCTTTACATTCTGCCTACACCATCCGGTATGGCAGATCTCCCTCGCCCGGGTGATGCTTACCATACGCTGATAATTGTTATAATGGCTCTAGTCCTGATAATTACTGAACCGGTGCCCATGCCTGCTATAGCCATGATGATCCTAATCCTGCAGGTACTGTTCGGGATTGCCAAGCCGAACGAAGTGGCATCGAGTTTTATGAGTGATGCTGTCTTCTTCATCATGGGATCCCTCATGCTGGCTGTTTCCATCGTGAAGCAGGGGCTCGATTCGCGCCTGGCCTTGGGTGTCATCCGGTTGACTGGTAACAAGACGTGGCGCATTGCTGCTGGGTTCATTACCATTTCTGCGCTGCTTTCGTCGTTCGTCGGAGAGCACACTGTGACCGCAATGATGATGCCGGTGGGACTAATTCTCGTGCGAAGTACCAGCTCGGATCCGAAGAAAGTTGCGGTACTGGCATCCCTGTTACTCTTTTCCATCGCCTACGGAAGCGCTATGGGTTCAATCGGGACACCTTCCGGAGGAGGGAGGAACGTGATCATGATGGGTTACTGGTCAGAGTTCGGACACGGAACAGTTTCGTATCTTGAGTGGATGAAACATGCCTACCCCATGCTCCTCATTCAAATTCCGCTGGCTGTGATAATTCTCCTCATGACGTTCAAACCAAAGCAGAAGTTCCTCGATTCGGCTGTCCGGAAGCTGAAGGTACAGGTGACTAAGGACGGAAGAATGCAGGGCAGAGAGTATCTTGCTATTGCTGTTTTTGTGGGTGTGTTTCTGGGGTGGGTTTTTCTTGGTCATACAATTGGTCTTGGTATCATTGCCTTGATCGGCGTGGTCTTCTACTTGGCGTTTGGACTAGTGGAATGGTCTGACCTGAATCGAAACACCAACTGGGGTGTTATTCTTCTCTTCGGTGCTGCTATCTCTATCGGTATTCAGATAAATGACACTGGCTTAGCTCAATGGATAGCTGGTGGAGCAATGGATGTGCTCCAGTTGATTGCTGGTGATTCTCCACTGCTTCAGATTGCAGTAGCAATTCTGCTAACAGCAACTTTGACTAACTTCCTCAGTAACGCTGCAGCTGTGGCAGTCATAGGACCTATTGTTCTCAACATGGGCGGTGATCCTATTATCATGGGATTTGCAGCGGCTCTGGCATCAGCGTTCGCCTATCTTACTGTCGTGGCATCACCTACATGCATGATCATCCACTCTAGTGGTCTGGTTAAGCAAGGTGATTACCTGAAAGCAGGTGGGAAATTGTTCATCATGTCCATCGTAGTACTGCTGTTGGTAACTCAACTTCTCTGGCCGTTATACTGATGAGAATAAGACATGCTGTACTTGAATTACAACTACCTTTCGATGTAGATTCCCAAAGAGCTTGACAATGACACCTTTTACTTCAAAACGTTCCACTTTACTTTATAAAGGTATTGTCCTTTTGAGCGTCTGTTTTCTCGCTGCCCAGTGGCCTACTACTGTTGATTCCGCCATATTTGTGGACTATGGACTGTATCCATATTTGGTAGTAGATGAAGATGAGCAATCCGTTATTGTTATCTATATCGCTAATGCTGATGAGATGAAAGCCAGGAAGTATGACCATTACGGGTATCCCATGTGGGGGGGAGAAGCTGTAACGCTGGTTGAAGCCGGACACATGTTTGGCTTAAATCTGTCCAACTTGGGCAACCAGTGGGGAGCTGTTGTGAGCGATGACAGCGGCGGTGCGGTGATTTGCTGGAAGGACTACCGAAATTCAACATTCGACTGGATGGGTTTTCCTGAAAACAACGAAATATATATTCAGAGGGTTAATTCTGATGGAGGGGTCATATATGGTACCAATGGTACGCGGATCAGCAGTGAGGCAAGTACTGGATGGCATACGCTGGGAGACATGAAGACCGATTACCACGGCGGCTTTGTTGTTGGATATAGTGACTTTGACAGCAGCACGAGTTATTGCCGTAGAATTGATCTTAATGGAGAGACACTATGGGAGAACACCTATGATGGGGGCTACATTGATATAAATGCTACTGACATAGAGGGTAATACATTCGTCAGTTACGATGTTGATAATAGAAGGCAGAAACTTGATCTTGATGGAAATCACCTTTGGCCTGATACCTTGGAAGGAGGAATACCAGATCATACAGCTTATCGCCTGGGTGGTGCCTTTTCGGATGGACAAGGAGGTGCAATAGGAGCAAAAGGAGAATGGCCAAACCTTATTAAAATAAACAGGGTAGACTCCACCGGTGCCTTTGTTTTTGGAGAAGATGGTATTGAAATAACTGGAGTACAATCATACGGTCATATACGCTATGCTTCTGATGACAAAGGAGGCATTTACCTTAATTGGAGGGGTAGTTTTAACAAGATTCAAAGAATAACGCATGAAGGTGTTGTCGTATTTGATTCGGCTAATGTTAATATTTGTGGTGACTCTACATGTGGTGGAAGCCGTGGGTTAGTTACTGATGGATCATCAGGGGTAATCACTATTTGGGGTGATACAAGGGATAACCCCTATAACTCATTCTATGCCCAGAGGATAGATAGTTCGGGTAACTTGCTGTGGGATAGTACAGGGGTAGAGTTCCAAACAACAACCTATGATCCCTTTTTTGTGGGATCTGCTTGGCCACTCGTTGCAGATGGAAGAGGAGGAGCTCTATTAGTGTGGATAGAGCATGGAGCTGGTATGAAAATCATGCTCAAGCAGATATCTGGTGCAGGCATTTTGGGTGATACGACAAACGCAGCTATCGAAACTCCCTTGGAAGCAGTGCCACTTGATTTCGCAATAACGTCCACTTATCCTAATCCCTTTAATTCTTCAGTTACTATCCAGTTTAAGATGTACCTAACAGAAGATATCAGCATTAAGGTTTTTGATCTGCTTGGTCAAGAGATCAGAACCTTAATAAGTGGGAAAATAGCATTAGGGCAACACACTGTTAGTTGGGATGGGGTGGACAATGTCGGGAAAAGGGTAAGCAGCGGTGTCTATTTATTGCGACTCTCTTCCAGTAAGCACAGCGATACCATGAAGATACTACTGTTGCAATAGAATGAAGATAGGAGGTCAAACTATGCACCATAGAATCAGAGTATTAATTAGAATGTCAATTGCACTGATCACTTTATTCTTTGGTGAGAGAACACTTGCTCAGTCTGAAGATTTATTCGAGGGCGCAAAGTGCCTCTACAATGGAACTGATGATTCAACCAGAGGTGTTGAAGTGTTGCAAGATACGAGCCTTAGAGTGGCGATACTGTTTGTGCAGTTCGCCGATTGGGAAACAAGACTGGACGCAAGAGGAAGTGTCGGTTATACTGATTATAGGCCTCAATACGCAGATACTGTATTTCGAAAATTCCGCTATCCTGATTACTGGAATATGTATTTCTCCAAGAATAGTTATATTGATTCTCTGGAAGTACAACCCCCCATAACTCATCATCCTGACTATCTATCTCACGGAATCGAAGTATCTGGTTCTTTCCGCGATTTCTACTGGGAAACAAGTCATAAGAACTTAGACACCTCACCGGCCGTGACGCACCCAGCAGAGACAGACACGATGTTCCGCAGTGGCATCATCAACCGTTTTCGTCCTGACAGTAGCGTTATATGGATTACCTTGCCGCACGATCATGCCTACTATGACTACGGAGGAAGCATGACAGGCCTTTCTATGATAATTTCGCACGGTGTGGCAGCCGCTCATGCATTGTACCCTGATAGTTTAAATGTGGATGTTCAAGATCAGACTATCATTGACCGTGTTCTTGTTTGTTATGCTGGTCCTTATGGATGGGCGATTGCCTATTTAAATGGTCGGTATTGTGTGTTTAAAGAACGGGTTCGATATTCTGGACAAACGGATTTTCTGTATGGGTTCGGTGTCTTTGCTCACGAGTTTGGACACTTAATCGGCTTCCCCGATTATCACGGTTTCACAGCTAATACTAAGTTCTCAAGCGGGCTTGGAAATTTTAGTATTATGGCAAGAGGTCAATATGACAGGAATAGCTTTTCACCGAATCACCTTGATGCGTGGAATAAACTAAGAATTGGATGGGCGAATTATGAGATTGTTGACCACGATACTACCAATTATTCTCTTCTTCCTGTTGAGGATACCTCAGGGGTTGGATTACCCAAAGTCGGTATACTTAAAGGAAGAGGTTTACCAGAAAGTGGAAACTGGGCCGGCACGGATTTAGAGTATTTCGTGATGGAGAATAGGTCTACTATAGGTTTTGATGAGACATTGAATTTTGGTGATCCTTCGTTTCCGGGGGGTATGATTCTGTGGCACTATTCTGGTTCTTACGATTTCCCTAACGGTTATCGCATACGTGTCATTGAAGCAGACGCAGATTCAGCTAACCAGATTGGCAACCTTGCCATTCACCCAGATTCGGCAGGAAGCAATCAAGGATCGCGTTCGGATTTTTTCCCGGGTGAGCAAAATGTAACCATGATTAATGATTTAACTCTTCCAAGCCTTCGGTTGCAAAATGGAGATTTTTCACGTCTAGCTATGAGTGAAATTCAATATGATCCACCTAACCAAACTGTTGATATCGATACCATACAAACCACCGCAGGTATTCAATTAATTTCCAGCCATACCGTATGGAGTGGAGTGGTTAATCTGGATGAAAACGTGAGAATTACGAGCGGAGGCTGGTTAGAGTTAGCCCCGGGAACAATAATTTCTATAAATTCATCCACTGAAGATATAATTAGTATTGAAGTTGAGGAGGGAGGTATCATTGATGCAACAGGAAACGATGGCTCCAGAATTGTATTCAGATCAGCTTTGACCAATCCAACAAAAAATGATTGGGAAGGCATAATGCTCAAAGCAGGTAGTCAGGGTATATTCAATTATGTTACATTTGAAAACGCATCCACGGCTATTCACTCAACACAAAACGATACCTTGGATATTGATAACTGTAACTTTCAGAATAATAACAAGGCCATAAAAACATCTTCTCAACCCGGTACCTTGGTACTTAGAAACACTTCTTTTTCAACTAACAACAGTTCATTGACACTCGGATTATTCTCATTTAACATCTTTGACTGTATGATTGACAATTCTCCTATCAACATTTCTTCGGGAACAGGATCGTTAAGTGGTTGCACTTTAACAAATTCTTCTGCCACATTTCAAGGGGGTGGCGGGACTATTCACCATTGCACATTTCAGAATTCCTCTTTTACCGCATCTGGGAATGGAAACTTGCAGCTATATGAGTGTTCTTTCATCGGTGGTGGTATTATTTCCTCCTCCACCGGTCTTTTCACAGTCCAAAATAGCTTGTTCAACAATTACACTGGGGATGGCGTGAAAGTTAATGGCAATGTAAACATCTTAAATAGCAATTTCTTGTCGGTTTTTAGAGGAGTTAAGGTCGAGACCCGACCAAATTTACCATACATGGGTTCACTTTCAATTATTAACAATGTATTTGTTGGTAATGATACTGCTATAGCATATACACCTCCAGAAGGTTCAGTTACCGTAAAGTACAATGATTTCTATAGTAACGTTTATAACGGATACACAGGTACATCTCCAGTCTTCGAGGACCCATCATTCGTTACTCCAGCCTCAGGCGACTATCACCTGCGTTACGAATCCGCTCTTATCGATTCAGGTGATCCTACCAGCGATTTCAGCAACGAGCCGGAGCCCAACGGGGATCGTATCAACATCGGCCGCTACGGCAATACTTCAGAAGCTACTATTACGACTACTCCAGGCGTCACGGTTAGTGGTACTGAACAATGGACTGGTGACAGGTATCTATCTGGTGACATCCTCATTATGCCTGGAGGTTATCTCACTGTGGATCCCGGTGCCACCGTCTATTTCGTTCCCAACTACGACGCCACGGGTGGAGGTCCCAACCGGCAGAAGGGTGATATTGTGGTGCAGGGACAGTTGACACTGCAGGGAACTCTAATTCTACCGGTAACCATTGCATCTTACACAGCCACTCCCTCGCCGGGAGATTGGGGAACCATACTTTTATCTTCCCCTACCCAAACAACCGTTCAGTACGCACAGATTAGCGAAGCTACCGATGGTATCACTTTTGAGCGGGAAGGATTCGGCACTGTAAGCAATTCCACCATTGAAAACTGTGATGTGGGATTAAAAGCAACTACTACTATCAGCCCTAACATATCTTTCACCAATAATACTTTGATCAACGATTCTTTGGGCATTCACCTTTTCATGGCTGATGCCATAGTGGACGGAAACACCATCTCTAACAATGTTGAAGGAATTAAGGTGGAACAAGGGGTTGGTTATTCCATCAGAAATAACACCATAGAGAATAATGATACTTACGGTATTCATCTGGTCCAGAGTTCAGATGGGACTTTAGATGGAAACATAATACAGTTCAATGGTCTGCAAGATGATGCCTCTGTGTCCGGAGGTATCTTTCTTCATGCCAGTTCCCCTGTTCTTGAAAATAATACAATAAACGACAACCTTCCTCACGGTATCACCGCCATGAACAGGAGTCAACCTGTTATGAACAAAGGCGGACGGGCACTGAACCACATTGAGGCTAACGGTACCCGTTATACAGGTCCCGGCCCTGGGCAGCCGGAAAATGCAGAGCTGTTGTTTTATGACTCATCTTACCCTGTTTTGAGCCAGGGGCATAATGATATCTTTGATCTGGGCGGCGGTTATCTCATCTACGGTAAGGAAGTGGTTATTCCTACCAAACCTGTTGACATTACCTATAACTACTGGGCGGTTGAAGAGCCTGCTTTAGGTGACCGCTTTTACCCTGACATTTTCAAGTACATCCCTTATGACAGAACGCCAAATACAGGGAGCAATCCTTCTAATCCATTATGGTCAGGCAGTCAGGCCATGTATCAGCAGGGGATTAGTCAGGAAACAGAAGGCAACTGGTCAGGAGCTATCGAGACTTATCAAAACCTCATCACTACCTATCCGGACAGTATGGAAGCTCTGGGATCGGTAGTGCGCCTTTTTGTATGCACTGGTGCAAATGGAGGGGATTATCAATCACTCCAGGCATACTACGAAGAGTTGAAGGTGACCTATCCGGAGACTCAACTGATGAAGGCAGCTGACCAATACTCAATCTTGTGTCATCTCCCCCGAGAAGAGTTTAGTGCGGCTATTGAAAAGTACGAAACCGTTCTGTCCAATCCGCCCTCTCTTGAGGACTCTGTCTATGCTGTTATTGACATTGGTCAGGTTTATCTGATTGCTGATGCCTCCGGTGCAGGCGGACTGGGACGACAGGCTCCGCTCGGCACCATGACGCAGTACAAACCAGTAGATCACAAGGATTATGCAAACAGGGTCAGTAATGCATTAGCAGCTCTTTTCCGGGGCAACCGTAAGGAAGATTTAGCTGTCCCTGAACGGTTTGCCTTGCATCAGAACTATCCTAATCCCTTTAACCCAAGGACAACCATACTGTTTGACCTGCCGGAGCCAGGGGATGTAAACCTGGTCGTTTACGACATTCTCGGCAGAGAGATAGCCACGCTCATTGATGATAAGCTGATAGCTGGTTTCCACTGGGTTGTTTGGAATGCCTCTCAAGTCGCCAGCGGCATCTACTTCTACCGGCTGACATCTGAACAGGGTATCCGGACGCGGAAGCTTGTGGTGCTGAAGTAGTGTCGCTCTTAACATCCTTGTCATTCCTTGTAATGTGGGGCAGCCAACTTAAATAGCCAATAAGAATTGGATATTGCAAAATGACAAATTTTGTGCAAGATTGTGAAACCATGAAGAAGAGACGAACATGAAATTCCTTTTGGCAGTAGGTAGTAAGGAATACTCTGAACCGACACTCGCTATCGGTTCACGCATCGCCAGGGCATTCGATGCTGAACTCAGCGTTGTTTACGTTGGTCCGAAGCCGAAGGAGATGTTTGCTGGGCGTCTTAATCTTGCTCTCGATTCCATGGCCAAGTGGGAGATATACCATCCGGGAATTGATATACTCCGCTGGGCTTACGACTACCTGAACTTATCCGGTTATCTTGAGAGTAAGCAGACCAATGGCTTTAATCCTGAGAACATTGTTCAGGAGAACGACCGCATCAGGATGGTGCTTCAAGGGAGCTACGGTCGCAAGGTGGATCTCATACTCCGGGAGGGTGAAATCATTCACGAATTACGTCGTGAAGCCCAGATGGAAGACTACACACTCACTATAATCGGCGGCAGTCAGAAGCGCTCCATGGCGCATGATTTACTGCAATATATTCCCACATCCATCTTCGTAGTGAAGAGCTTTGATACAGATCGTGAGTACAGGCTTTTACTTCTTGTGGATGACAGCGAAGCCACCAAGCGAGCAGTTCGGTTCGGTGCCACTATTGCCGCTAATCAGGGGATGGAAGTGGATACATTGACAGTCTCTAAAACAGAGCGCTTCGGACCAGGTT
>CAZHRR010000065.1:0-12306 GCA_964534955.1 uncultured bacterium | reverse complement strand
GCCAATAGAGGATCAGGTAATACTGACCGAGATGGATAAATTCCGCTGGTTCGTGAATGATAAATTGCATCTACAGCTTAAGAGCTACGAAGATCTGCACAACTGGTCGGTGAATAGTATTCCCGAGTTCTGGGGAGAAATATGGGAGTACAGTGATATTATTCACTCTGTGCCGTATACAGAGGTCGTTGATGATCATGCAAAAATGCCGGGAGCAAAGTGGTTCTCCGGAGCCCGACTAAATTATGCTGAAAACCTCCTGTGCTTTAGGGATAACAAGACAGCACTTGTTTTCCAGGGAGAAGACCAGCCTGTCCGCTCTCTTACCTATGCAGAGCTTTACGATGCGGTAATCCGGTTGGCTTCCTCTCTTCGTGAAGCCGGTGTGGCTGTTGGCGACAGAGTGGCAGGGTTTATGCCCAATATGCCGGAGACTGTTATCGCCATGCTGGCATCAGCCTCCATCGGTGCCATATGGAGCTCATCGTCCCCTGACTTTGGTATAAAAGGAGTGCTGGATCGCTTCTCTCAGATCAAACCAAAAATACTCTTTTCCGCTAACGGCTACTTTTATAACGGAAAGACCTTCAATTCCTTGGAGAAGCTGGAAGGAATCCTGAATAAACTTCCCAGTGTGGATAAAGTGGTTGTGGTACCGTACACAGAGGAGAGAGCTGATATATCGACCATTCGCAATGGAATCCGCTATGAGGACTTCATTAGCGCTGATGATGTACAGGAGTTTGTGTTTGAGCAGCTGCCCTTTGACCATCCACTCTACATTATGTATTCATCCGGGACTACGGGCTTGCCGAAATCTATTGTCCACGGCGCTGGTGGGACTCTCATCCAGCACCTGAAGGAGCTGCGGTTGCATACTGACCTCCAGCGTGAAGACACGATTTTCTACTTCACAACCTGTGGCTGGATGATGTGGAACTGGCTGGTGAGTTCCCTGGCAGTTGGTGCTACTGTAGTTCTTTACGACGGCTCACCGTTCTATCCTGATCAGAACTCCATGTGGCGTATGGCCCAAGACCTTGGGATTACCGTCTTCGGCACCAGCGCCAAGTTTATCGCCGCCTGCCAGGAAGCCGAGCTGATGCCGGGAAAGGAGTTCGATCTCTCTAAGTTGAGGGCGATTCTCTCAACGGGTTCTCCGCTGGTGGAGGAGAATTTTGACTACGTATACAGCGACATCAAGGAGGATATTCTTCTGGCATCCATTTCCGGCGGGACGGACATTATATCCTGCTTTGCGCTGGGAAATCCGACGCTGCCGGTCTATCGTGGAGAACTTCAGTGCCGCGGCTTGGGAATGGATGTGCATTCTTATAATGATACCGGTAATAGACTCATTAACGAAAAAGGTGAACTGGTCTGTGCATCGCCGTTTCCTTCTATGCCTATCTACTTCTGGAATGATCCTGATGGAGGGAAATATCACGATGCTTACTTTAATGAATTCCCAGGTGTTTGGACTCATGGAGACTACATAACAGTGAATGAACACGGCGGAGTTAAGATATTTGGGCGCAGTGACGCCACTTTGAATCCTGGTGGTGTTCGAATTGGTACAGCGGAGATCTACCGTGTGGTAGAAGCGATGCCGGAAGTGGCAGACAGCCTTGTAGTAGGACAGACGTGGGAAGATGATGAAAGGGTAATATTGTTTGTGCAGATGAACAGAGGGAGCGAATTGACGGAAGAACTTGTGGATAGAATTCGCAAGACTATTCGCTTAGAATGTTCGCCCAGACATGTTCCCGCTTTGGTACTGTCTGCTGAGGACGTTCCCTATACCATCAATGGTAAAAAGGTAGAGATCGCCGTCAAGAAAATTATTCATGGTGATGAAGTGCTTAACCGGGACGCCCTGGCTAATCCTGAATCCCTCGATCTGTATCGGGATATACCTGAACTGGATAAGTGAAATGAATCGTAAAGCAATAGGCAAAACCTATCCTCCTATAAGCTATGAGGTAGGGCGGGAGAAGATTCGAGAGTATGCTCGCGCCACACTTCAGAAAAATCGGCTGTACACTGATCCAGACTTTGCAGCTCGTTCCCAATACGGTACGATTGTAGCACCGCCATCGTTTGTGGCAGTCTATTGTGGAGAGATGTACAACCAGGTTTTCTACGATAAAGAATTGGGAATAGAGCTGCCGCGAATTGTCCATGGAGAACAGGAGTTCAAGTTTGGAGAGGTAGTACGCTCAGGAGATACTATCACATCATCGGCACAGATTATGGACGTGTTTTCCAAAAAGAGCAGCTCTGGCGTCATAAATGAGTTTTGCGTAGTGAAGACTGAATCGAGGAATCAAAACATGCAGATGGTGTGTGAAGGAATGTGGACCCTGGTACAGAGAGGAATAGAGGAATGATCGAAAGGAGGGAACAAACGGTTAATATTGACAAGTATTTGCCTATTTACTATGCAGGAGCCAGCGGCGATTTTAATCTAATCCACATTGATTCCTCATTTGCTCGGAAGCAGGGTCTGGAAGCCAACATCCTGCAGGGACTCTGTACACTGGGCATTGCTGCGGGGTTTCTCATTGGCAATGGAGATCCTGGTTCCCTCAAGTCTATCAATATGCGGTTTGTTAATCCTGTTCTTCCGGGGGATAAGCTGACATTCGCTGTAGAGGGTACGGAAGGAAAAGTTCAGTTTAGTGCGGTGAACCAGCACGACGAAGCGGTATTAGCAGACTGCACTGCTGAATTGTACTGATTCTTCATGACCGTCCAGATTATCATTTACGGTATCACGCTCGGATGTGTATATGCTCTTGTGGCGTTAGGGCTGGTGCTTATCTATCGGGCAACGGAGCTTGTCAATTTTGCTCAGGGCGAGATGATGATGATGTCTGCCTATGTTTTCTTTACTCTCTATTCCATAGATTTAGGATTGTTTGTATCGGTTGTAGGTTCCCTCCTGTTCGCTGCGGTTTTGGGTATTATCATGAATGCCGTTATTAGCCGTCCTCTTATTGGCAAACCCATATTTGCTCAGATAATGGCGACCATTGCCCTGTCGATCTTACTGCGGAGCCTGACTGGTGTTATCTGGACTCATGAGGACCGGTTTATGTATCCGTCTCCGGTAAGTATGGTGCCAATGAACGTGGGGTTTTTACAGATATCGCCTTATCAACTGGTGATTGCAAGCGTGTCTATCGTTTTGGTTTTGTTGTTGTATCTCTTTCTTAATCTTACCCGCTTTGGGGTTGCTATAAAGGCGACCTCTGAAAATCCCGTAGCAGCGCAACTCATGGGTATCCCCATCAAACGTATCTATGTGGCCGTCTGGATTATATCCAGCCTGGTGAGTGCGGTTGCCGGGATGCTCATTATTCCTCAGTTTGGTCTGCAGCCTATGCTGGGCTCGCGCCTGTTGTTGATGGCGCTGCCGGCGGCTGTTCTGGGAGGCTTTGGAAAGCTGGAAGGCGCAATTGCAGGAGGACTCATCCTGGGGATTCTGGAAAGTCTGGCCACCGTATACCTGCCTACGAGTATCTACGATATATTTCCATGGATTATTCTCATTCTGATGCTTCTGATACGTCCTGACGGACTCTTTGGAACGCCGGAGAGGAAGAGAGTATGAAGCATCGCTACGCTGATGAAAAGATATGGTGGGTACCGCTTGTTATTGGTGTTGCTCTCCTTCTTCCCCTGGGATTGGACAGTTACTTTACCTACATATTCAACCTGGCCGGGATTGCGATAATTGTAGCGGTAGGCTTAGATTTGCTGTCAGGTTATACAGGACTTATTTCGCTTGGGCATGCTGCCTTCATGGCGGTGGGCGCTTACACTTCCGCTGTGTTGATGGTGCACTTCGATTGGCCGTTTGTTCTATCCGTACCTGCGGCGGGAATAGTTGCATTGCTTACGGGTGTCATACTGGGCTTTCCTGCCCTCCGGCTCTCAGGTCTGTATCTCGCTATCGTGACTATGGGTTTTGGTGTCATAGTACACAGGATCATTATTGAGCTTCATGTTTGGACGGGAGGTTCCGATGGGATGCCGGTACCGGCCGCACAGATTTTTGGTGCGGAATTAACGTCTGACCGCTCTTTATACTATCTTATATATGTATCTGTTATTCTCATGACAGTTATCGCCAAGAAGTTGACAGCAACCAAGATAGGCCGGGCTCTGATAGCCATAAGGGATAGTGAGGAAGCGGCCCAGTCTTCGGGGATACATCTGGGTAGATATAAGGTACTTATATTTGCGGTGAGTGCCTTTTATGCAGGTGTTGGTGGAGCGCTCTATGCCCACACAATCCGGTTCATAACTACTGACTATTTCAACATTCTCCTGTCTATTCAATTCCTGGTAATGGTCATTGTTGGCGGAATTGGCTCAATCTACGGAGCTGTCTTAGGGGCGCTGTTCATTACATTTCTACCGGAACTCATTCGCGTATTAAAAGACTTCCTGCCTCCGGATGTGGCTCAGTTCAATGATCTGCAGGCAATCTCTTTTGGTCTGGTTATGTTATTTTTCATCCTGTTTGAGCCGTTGGGACTCTACCGTCGCTGGCTGAAAATCCGCATATATTGGAAATTATTTCCATTTAACCCAAAACAGCGAGGTGAAACGAATCGTTGACAGAATGAATAACTTTTCCTACACTTGGAGAAGCTCGAGTAGGGTACTCGCATAAGTGAATAAGAGGAGGGTATGAGCATGAAAAAAGCAACCTGCACAGTAGGGATTTTCTTTGTTCTGACCTGTGTTGCTTTTGGTGGTGGGTCAGAAGGAAGCCCTGGTGTTACGGATGATGAAATTCTGATTGGCAACATACAGGATTTAAGTGGTCCTATGGCTTATCTTGGTAGTGAAATAAAGCATGGTGCCGAACTCTACCTCCGCCACGTAAATGAGTCGGGCGGAGTACATGGTCGAAAGATCAGGATGATCACGGAGGATCATCAATATAACCCAGCCATGAGTCTTGCTGCAGCTAAAAAGCTGCTGGATCGGGACGGTGTCTTTTGCCTGTTCAATGTAATTGGCACGGCGACAGCTTCAGCACTTTTCAATCTGGTGGAGGAACAAGGGGTTCCATTCATCGCTCCGGCATCAAATGCAAGATCCATGTCTGATCCTCCGAAACGATACGTCTTTGCCACGGACACTCCCTATGATGCCCAGGGAAGAATCCTGTGTAATTACCTGGCGCAACGAGGAGATGAAAATGTCAAGGTAGGGATCATTTATCAGGATGACGACTTTGGCAAAGACTGCAGGAAGGGCGTGAAGGAAGGTGCTGCCGCCCACGGTTGGGAGTTCGTTGGAGCAGAACCGTTCCAGCGTGGCAGTGCACCCTCGTTCGGTCCACATTTGACCAGTTTGAGGAATAATGAAGCAACGCATATCTTTCTCGGTCTTGTGCTCGAGACAGTACATGTACTGAGAACGGCCGAAGCGCTGGGCTATTCTCCTCAGTTCCTCGGTTTTGCTCCGGCATCTGATCCGCGCATTGCACAAAAAGCTGGTACTGCTGCAGAGGGATTCATCAGCAATATCTACATGGTGCCGCCGCAGCACCCTGAACATCCTGCTGCTGTTCTGTACCGTGAATTGCTTCAGAAGTATGATCCTGAACACCAGATAGGATTCTACAATTTCTATGGATTTGCTGCGGCACAAGTTCTGGTTGAGGGGCTGAAACTGTCCGGTCTTGACCTGACACGGGAGGGTCTTGTAGAAGGAATGGAGAAGATGAAGGAATTCCGAGGCAGTCCTCATCCGGCTATTACCTATGGGCCGGGAGACCGGGCTGGCGGATCCAAAACTATTGTTCTACAGGTTAAAGATGGTACTCCAGCCCCAGTTACTGGGTTTGTAGGAGAGTAACCCCCGGCCGGTTCTGCCGGAGGGAAGACAACGCTTCGATATTGTTTTCAGCAAAGGATATTTACGTCCATTTTGATGGGCTCGTTGCACTGGATAATTTTTCCTTGTCTATTGACAAGAGAGAAATAGTTGCCCTGATCGGACCCAACGGTTCTGGTAAGACTACGTTCTTCAATACCATCTCCGGGTTTGTTACTCCCGAGCGGGGGCAAATCACGTTCGACGGCGCAGATATCACCCACATATCTCCTCATAAGGTAGCCGAGCTTGGTATTGCTCGAACCTTCCAGAATCTTGAGCTGTTTCCCTATCTGACCGTTCTGGAGAATGTTCTGGTGGGCATACACGGCAGAGTCTCGGTGGGACAGGCTTTGAAGAACATGGTGTCCAAAGCTGAGCGACAGCGGCAGGAGTTTCTTGCTCTGGAGATGCTCGACTTTTTGGGAATCTCTGGATTCGAACAGAGCCGTCCCGCTGGAATGCCTTTTGGTATTCAAAAGCTTGTGGAATTGGCACGGGCTCTTGCTGTTGAGCCCAAACTCATTCTGCTTGATGAACCAGCTGCCGGTATGAACGAGCAGGAGACTATCGAAATCGGGAGGATCATCACCGATATTCGAGATGAACTTGGGATTACGGTGTTGCTGGTAGAGCATGATATGAGTTTAGTCATGGGTATCTCTGATCGTGTGGCGGTACTAAACTCAGGAGAACTGTTGGCTGAAGGTGAACCTGAGTCGGTAAAAAAGGATTCACAAGTATTGGAAGTTTTTCTTGGCAACGGACATGAAGGTAACGGCGATGCTTGAACTACGAGGAGTTGAGACTTTTTACGGCAAGATCAAGGTACTGCACGGCGTCAGCATGTCCATTAAGCAGGGGCAGTTCGTCACTGTGCTGGGTTCCAATGGTGCAGGAAAAACGACCCTTCTGCGGACTATCAGCGGAGTGGTTCAGGCTGAGTATGGAGAGATCACTTTTAATGGCCGGCGAATTGAGCGGATTGATCCTGAAGATGTTGTCCGTCTGGGAGTAGTGCATGTACCCCAGGGACGAATGGTATTCAGTGAATTGTCAGTAGCAGACAATCTTAAACTGGGTGGGTACAAGGCTCAGCCGGATGGAAGTTTAGACGAAGTGTTCAGTTATTTCCCCGTTTTGAAGGTCAGGTTTGATCAGTACGCCGGTACTCTTTCTGGTGGGGAACAGCAGATCTTAGCCATCGGCCGGGCCCTCATGGCGAGGCCGAAAATTCTGCTCTTGGATGAGCCGTCTCTGGGACTGGCGCCGCAACTGGTTCAGGAGATCATGGAGATCCTCAAGAAACTGAATGAGAGGGGGCTGACAATTCTGCTCGTGGAACAGAATATCCATCTTGCTCTGGAAGCTGCAGACTATGCCTATATGATGAAGAATGGTAAAATATTCATGAGTGGTGAGCCCAAGACTATTAAGGAGGAAGAAAAAGTCAGGGAATCTTACTTAGGTGAGGGGAAAGGAAAGTATACCAAACGAGCGAAAATATGGGGCCGTCAGTGAGTCAGCCGCTTCCGGAGACAATCCGAAGTGTGCCGGGAATGCTTTCATGGTGGAGTCAGCAGACACCTGACAAGGAGGCTCTGTATCATAAGGAGAAGGGATGGTGGAAACCGCTGACGTGGCGGGAATACCAGAGCCGCGTAGATGCCATTGCCGCAGGACTCATTTCCATTGGTATATCTTCTGGCGACCGCGTAGCAATTCTTTCTCTTACCCGGCTGGAATGGGTTGTAGCTGATCTGGCCATCATGAATTGCGGTGCGGTGACCGTACCCATCTACCAGTCAAACACGGCGGCTCAGAGCGAGTACATTATCAGGCATGCAGAGTGCAGCGCCATTTTCCTTGAAGATCAGGAGCAGTTAGACAAACTGCTGAAGATATGGGATAGAGTTCCTCACGTGAAGAATGCCATCGTCTTTGAGCGGTACAAATGTGATGACAGCCGAATTGTTCCGCTCCGGGAATTGGAAGGGCTTTCCGCAGGAGTTGATGATGTTTCAGTCCGCAGAGAGAACATCAGGCGGGAGGACACAGCGACGGTGGTCTATACTTCCGGTACCACAGGACCGCCTAAAGGGGTAGTGTTGAGCCATGGGAACGTGGTGTTTATGGCTCGCAGGATTGCGTCCTTTATGAAGGTAACCCCGGAGGATCTCTCCGTAGCGTATCTTCCCATGGCACACATAGCGGAGCGGATGGTGGGATCATTCATCAAGCTGGCCAGTGGTGCCCAGACGGCTTTCGCTGAGAGTATGGACGATCTCTTCTTCAATATGAAAGAGGTAGGTCCTACGTTTCATTTTGGTACTCCGCGGGTATATGAAAAATTCCATGCCAGGATTACTACAGCGATAGACGATGCTACCGCCTTTCAGAAGGTTGTCTTTCGCTGGGCAGAAAAGATTGGGAGATGTGAAAAGGACTTGCGCTTGGTGCATAAACCGTTACCACTGGGCCGGAGGCTGCTTCATTTATTACTTGACTGGCTGGCATTGAGCAAGGTGCGGAAATTCATGGGCGATAATTTGAAATTTCTGGTCTCCGGTGGTGCGCCCATCAGCCCCGAGATTCTCATGTGGATGCAGAACATGGGGCTAAACGTGTTCGAGGTCTATGGATTAACAGAGTCGTCAGGCCTGATTTCGGTAAACCTTGCAGACGACAACCGGTTAGGCTCTGCTGGGAAGGTACTGCCGGGGACTGAGATGCGCCTTGCTGAAGACGGAGAAATACTGACCAGGGGAGATCATGTCTGCCAGGGGTACTTAGGGAATCCGGAAGCGACCGCTGAACTCATAAACGCAGATGGGTGGCTGCATTCCGGGGACATAGGGAGAGTGGATGAAGACGGCTACCTCTGGATCACAGACCGGAAGAAGGACTTGATCATCACTGCCGGTGGTAAGAACGTGGCTCCGCAAAATATTGAGAATCTTATGAAGACCTCCCGGTATATCAGCCAGTTTGCGGTTTTTGGGGACCGGCGAAAGTATCTTGTAGGAATTCTGACATTAGATGAAGATGAAATTACTAAGTTCGCCCGGGACATGGGATTGATATACAAAGACCTGAAAGACCTTTCTCAGCAGGATGAAATCCGGGAGTGTATCACACGAGAGATCACCCGACTGAACGAGCAGCTGGCGTCATATGAAACAATAAAGAAGTTCCGGATTCTGGAGGAAGATTTTGATCAGGACAATGATGAGATTACGCCTACACTGAAGGTAAAGCGTAATGTGGTGCAGGATCGCTACAGTGGAATTATCGAGGAGTTATATGCTGTCGGTTGATATAGTGTTTGAAACACCCCATTCTTATTTATTAAAGATGGTGCCTATAGGTTTAACAACTACTTAATTACTATTTAGAACTAAATGACTATTTATCATCGCTCGTAATATACTTTCCAGTTATGGGCATCCTGCACAGAGTTGATGACTGACATGGGTACTTCGATGATGTCACCTTTTCGGGTTTCGACTACCAGTATACCAGATTTATATTCTCGTAGAGTACCATAAACTGTACCTCTATCAGAAGTATAGATAGATAATTGTGTATTGGCAGGGATCTGCCCCTCTGTTGAAACTGCTACCGGAAGAAGGTTCTTGAATAGGCTATTTACGGTTCTGTTGATGTGCTTTGGTTCTTCTGGGTTTAATTCTTCTGTCTTGGATGAATACCAAACAACTTTTAACGATTTGGCATTTGCCAGAACGAATGATAATGACAGTCCATAAGATTTTGGTACGAGCATATAGTTGCCACTAGTTAATATGCCTACAATTACTGATTTTACTACTGATTTTGCGATACTGCCGCTCGTTCGATTCCAACCATTGCCAGAGAAAAAGAGAATGTACTCTGAATTCGAGATTTCAGCGAATTGACCAATATCTGGAGTAATAGTTGTACTTAAGTATGGATCTTTCTTTGAATATTCCTTTTTAGGTATTTCGTTAATGGCTCGGATGAAATCTTCTCTAATCATTTGTATATCCCTAGCGAGATCAGGAAATTGTAATAATTCTATAGAGTCGGGTTCAAGATTGACACTCGAAATATTATTGGTTTCCAAGAAATTTTGGATATCCTCTATTATCATTGATCTTATTTGATCTTCACCTTCTATATATCGCTCCGACCTCGCTGCGGTTAGTCTTAATAATTGAAATTCACCAGGTATTATACCCAAGCTTTGGATTGCATCAGGATCGAATTCCATGGAAATCCTGTAAGGTTTGGGTGCCGTGACACATCCTACAAATAGTAAGGCTATAAATATTAGTGTAATAGTTCGTTTATTTCTCATCTGTTCTGCACTCTTCAATTAATCCTTCTATATACAACCTATCCTTTGGTTTTTCCGATAGGCTTAGGTATTGCTCCAAAGTAGTTTTAGCCTCTGCCAATCTTCTTGTTCTGTACAACGCTAATCCTTCAATTTTATAATATTCTGGTACTTTTTCAGGCTCTTTTATTTCACTTAGTATTATTTTAACAGAATCAACCAGGGAAGTTGTATCATCTTTTGTTGCCAACAATAGTTCAGCCTCTGAAAGAATTGCTTCGGCATGCCACCCTTTATGGGGATAGTTATCAAGTAGATACCTGCAGAGGTCATACTTCTTTTCCTGTATAAGTAGCTTACAAACTTTTTTTCGAGAAGAAGCTGCCAAAGAGTTGTAATCAATAGTTGAAATGGTTCTGGATTGAAATAGGAAGTTCTGACCTTTCTTGTTAATGAGTTGAGACATCTGTTCTATCCTTGATTCGTATGTAGGATGGCTCGCAAGAAATGTGTGTTTATTGGTGGGATGGAATTTCGATAATTCCCGGAACAGCTTGATTACTTCTATACTTTGTTTTGAATCATAACCGAATTTTAACATGGTCTCAACTGCATATATGTCTGCTGTTTGTTCCTTCTCTCGACCGAATCCGGCTAACAGATGGGCAGTACTCACGGTTACCAATATGTCCAGACCGGGGACGAGAGTTCCGACGATCAATCCCGTATCTTGTTCCTTAACTTTTTTGTAGTAGGCTAAAGCGTCTCGATTGTTCAGGTGGGCAGCTTCGTGACCAATGATACAAGCGAGCATATCCATGTTTTTACAAAACGCAACCATACCAAGAGAAACTGCAACTGTCCCATTTCCGAAAGCCATAGCATTTGTTTCGGATGAATAAAGTATCTTAGTTTGGATTGGGAAGTGTGATAAGGATGCAGGAGATAGAAACTCTGATAGCAATGTGTCGATTACCCTATCAAGTTGTACGACACTTTCGAACTTTCCCATCCTACTCAGTTTAGCAACCTGTTGGGAAGCCTTGTGCCAAAGCTCATCTTCATCATGAGAAAGATTGTATTTTGGAAATCTGTTTACATAGGTAGGGAGTCCTGAGCAAGATATCAAGAGGATCATAATAGCTAATAGACTTAACTTGGATTTATAAAGCATATACTATGACCTGGTCATAAATACGATATCAATGCTTAAAGCACCTTACCCCAGTAAACACCATAGCAATCCCGTGTTCATCACACGCTGCGATCACCTCCTTATCTCGTATTGATCCTCCCGGTTGGATGACACTCTTTATTCCTGTCTTCGCAATCCGGTCAATGCTGTCCCGGAAGGGGAAGAAGGCGTCTGAAGCCAGAATGGAGCCGTTCAGATTGTCACTTGATTTGCGAATGGCGATTTCCACAGCATCCACGCGGGAGACCTGACCGGGTCCAATGCCGAGAGTGGTACTATCTTTGGCGGTGAGGATGCCGTTGGACTTGACGTGTTTCAGCACTTTCCAGCCGAAGAGCATGTCAGCCATGTTTTGATCTGACGGCTTTGCCTTTGTTACGGTATTTAAGTGTTCAAGTGTTATAGTGTTCACATCTGTCTCCTGAACCAGAAGCCCGCCATCCACATACTTGAATTCCAGGTTGGGATTCCGGGCGCCAAAGTCACCGATCTCCAATACCCGGAGATTTTTCTTTTTAGCGAATAGTTCCAGAGCTCCACTTTCAAAATCAGGTGCCAGCACAATCTCGATGAAGATCTTCCGGAGAGCTTCGGCGATTTCAGCGGTGCATGTTCTGTTGAGAGCGACAATACCGCCAAAGGCCGAGAGGGAGTCAGCGTTGAAGGCACGATGAAAGCAGTCGGTAATATCGTCTCCTGTAGCGACGCCGCACGGATTGGCGTGTTTTACCACTACACAAGCCGGTTCAGTGAATTCCTTCACGCAGTTGAGAGCGCCGTCAGCATCCATGATGTTATTATAAGAGAGCTTTTTGCCCTGATGAATCGTGGCATTCAGGATATTCGTACCGGTCGCAATAGGTGCCTTGTAAGCGGCCGCCTGCTGATGAGGGTT
>CAZHRR010000064.1:0-12415 GCA_964534955.1 uncultured bacterium | reverse complement strand
TCTTATCCTGTTAGATACAACGTTACTAGTATATTTTATTCCGTATGCATACATGTTTGCAGCATATATTGTCTTGCGAAAACGTAACATGGATAAAGAAGAGGTTTTAAGATTACCACGGCAAAATAGTATTGCTTACCTATTCGGAATATGTGGTTTATTGACCACAATTTTTGCCATGGGAATGTCGCTGATTCCCCCATCTCAGGCTGAAAATGTATTACTTTATGAACTAAAAGTTGTTGGTGGCTTTTTATTGTTTGTCGTGGTCGGTGTATTAATTTATCGATCAAGTTCTAAAAAGATTGTCAGCAACTAGTATTTAGTTTGCGGTACGAATAAGTCAATTGCTGACCTGCTGGGATTGTACTCAACGGGCTGTACAGTACGCTTCCATTCAATTTTCTTCGTGAGCATTGTTTTCAAAATTATCTCTACCTTCACATTACGATCTATATTAGAAAACCTGGTCAATAACGAGTAACATTTCTCAAATTGGAATCAATAATACTGCCTATTCCTGCGTCCTTCTGTATAATTAAATGATGTCCTTAAATGTAGAGAGAAGCAAGAGAGGAATTAAGATTTAGATAAAATGGAAGAATGCTTTAAACAGGAGAATGTTGCTAACTTTAGAAGGAAAAAGCACAGTTTCAGAAACGGTAAAGGAGCAGATTCTACTATCAGATTCTATAACCAAGATATGGAAGTGGCTGATCCTACCCCTAAAATAGAGACAGGATCAACCGTTTATCGTTAGCAGGATGGTTACATTATGGCACACAGATACCTCTAAGTTATGCTATTTGTGGAACTTCCACGGGCTCACAACCTGGAGATCACTATGTTAAATCGATAGAAACTTCCGTCTCAAAATGGTCACATTATTTTGTATATTCGCATATTGTGGAAAGTTACCTAACTTCGATTCTCAGCCTATTCATCCTAGTCCCGCAGGGAAGCAAATGGGGCGTTCCCGCAAGGATTGAATAATCAGATAATACAAAGTTATTCAATAGACTGGAGGAATCAATGAGTGCGTATGTCATAGGGTCAATAGCTGGAACCGCTTTTTCGTCTGGTTTCGATTTATTTTTTGGACAGCTTATGGGAGCTGATGAAACTGATGCTCAGGATTTTGAGAAATAAATTGGGATGAAGCTGTTAGCAAAAGTAGTAACTGTTGGTGCTATTCTCTTGATGACGCTAAACGCTCAGGAGAACAAGGTCTTTTGGGATGGCCGAGACTGGGTAAAACTGAATGCCGAAGGCTCGGGTTATCCTGAGTTCGTCTATCTAGCGAAGGCTGCCTATGTAAATGGTCTCCTGGATGGAAGACTTTATGATTATCTAAGAACTTGGCCTGCTGATAAGGTTTTGGCCGATTCTCTCTTCAGTGACGAACTTTCAGATTACCTCCGAACGTCTGAGATTGTACGAGCGTTGGATAATTTCTACAGCGATCCCTTCAACCAGTACATTCCCATATCCTCGGCTGTAGTGTACGTCAACATGCAGGCACAGCAGCAGCCGGTGGAAATGCTGGAGGCGTACAAGAAAAAAAGTAAAGAGTGGATCAACACACTGACATTACAAATGATGAGAGAAAATCTCTACGATATCATGAAAAAGAAACAGAAAGCGATGTCAGAGAAAGCAGGAGAGGAATAGTTTATTCCACTCGGACCAGTCCGGCAGTAGGCGAATACATGTAGACTCTTGAATCATTGGTAAAACGAACTTTGCTAATATGATATCGATATCGATAATCCTGCGTTCGGTCAAAGAGATAAGTCAGGCCCCGAATAATCGTCTGCCCAGGGCCGAAGGGCGCCTCGTATGGGTGGAGATGAACAATTTTTCTTTCACTCACTACGTGCAGTGACGGATCGACTTCTGTAAGGAACCCTTCTAATTCGGTAATAGTCCTCCCGGAATTGTTATCAATCTGCACTACAATGTACAGCATATCATCTTCTACGACTCTCATGCGTAAATCAGTCTCAAAGAGAGGTACTGTTTGGGCGAGAAGTCCAGTCACAGGTAGCAAGAGCAGGAATCGTATTAACAGTTTCACAGCGGCAATTTATCCATGGCAGGCTGCCTTGTCAAGAGCAACGATTTTGGAACTGGAATTATGAACTTCCGTTAAATCAGACTGAATAATGACTGAAAGTGAATTTAGAGATATCGTACTGCAGGTGGATGATCTATTTATCGCAGAAAGGATCGGAGGCGAAGCAAGTGAATGGATCGCTCAAGGTAGACTCCGAGATGGTAAAACCACTAAAGAGATGAAAGATCGATTGCATTCACATAGATTTGACTGTTCGGTTACACAAAATGGTCAGTTTGTGACTTTGAGCGTGCAAGAGAGATCTGAGCCGCTGATCGTCATTCCTCCTCTCAATCTGATTCTCCTGGGTCTTACGATATTAACCACCCTTTTTGCTGGTTCAGTCCTGCAAGGAGGAAGTCCTTTACAGCATATCGGTGATCTGGCTAAAGGTGCACCTTATTCGATTGCACTGCTGCTAATTCTTGGCTCACACGAGTTTGGGCATTATTACTTCACTCGCAAGCACAATCTAAATGCCACGTTGCCTTATTTTCTTCCAGCACCGCCTTTCATTATTATGTTTGGAACGTTCGGAGCATTTATCCGCATCAAGAGTCCAATCCGGAGCAGACGAGCGCTCTTGGATATCGGTGCAGCAGGCCCCATTGCCGGTTTTATAGTGAGTGTTATCGCAATATTGCTTGGATATGCGCTGATCCCTAATCAGGAATTTATCAGCGAACATATTAACCGTGTCCACGAATTGATGCACCTTGAGTCACCTGAGACTGCGGGCATTCAGCTAACTATGGGAACGTCAATATTGTTCGCGACTCTGTCAAAGCTGTTCCAGATTACTATTCCAATGAATGAAATTTACCACTTCCCCCTGATCTTTGCCGGCTGGATTGGATTCCTTGTGACAATGCTGAATCTTCTACCCATTGGTCAGCTCGATGGTGGTCACATAGCTTATGCTGTCTTAGGAAGAAAGCACAATATTTTTGCCAAGTGGGCTTTCCTGGCGCTGGTACCGTTAGGATTTGTTTCCCCTCATTGGTGGTTCTGGGCTGTATTGATTCTCATACTCATGCGAACGGTAAAACACCCACCTATCCAGAGCATTGATGAACCCATTGGTCAACGTGAAGGGGTTATCAGCTGGATTAGTCTGGTGATCATGATCCTCTGTTTTATCCCTGTACCTATCGAGGTACTATGATTATCCGAAAGTCGTTTCTGATCGTTTATTGGAGTATGTTCATCGCTTCTGTTTATCCACAGAGTCGTGTGGGAGAGTGGGAATCCTATACATCTCATCTGAATGTTGCTCAAAGCATCCAGCTTGGCGATACAATTATATCTGCCACATCAGGGGGAATTCTCCTCTTTCATCAAGTATCAGGTAAGTTTGAGATGTTCAACAATACTGATGGTCTCGTCACAACTGAAGTCAGCGCCATTGGCATTGACAAGAACGGTAATCTGTGGCTGGGGGGAGCATCACCGGATGGTTTGGTGCAAATCTATAATCTTAAGCGTCATGAGTCCGTTGCAGTCTTTGATTATGATCTATCTGAAATTTCTGCTATCACTGTAACAGACTCTGCTGCGTTTGTCGCTTATCTTCAGAACCAGGACTGGGCTATTCTGGAGTTCATTTGGAAGGATGACGCCTACAGCTACCGGCAGATATTCAATCCGTATGCTGGTCAGTTGGAATACATTTCCGATATAGCAATCAGGAGTGACACGCTCTTTGCAGCTACAGACCAAGGGATATTTGTGGGGAATTACAGCGACCACATCCTGAATTATCCTGCTAATTGGTCTCTTCTTCCGGGAATCACCGATGTTGTTAGGATGAGGAAAGTGGACAACGAGCTGTTATTCTTAACCGATGGTGACACATGGAGCTATACTGATACACTTCAACTTATATCTGCTACGAATCTGAATCTTCGAGATGTACTTCTTTTATCCGATGGTACTTTATTCACACTTGCAAAAAAGGTGTTGTATAAACATGGATCAGAGGGACAGGTAGAGGACTATTGGAGGTTTGAACACAAATGCAACAGTATGACGTTTTCTTCTAACGGAAATCTGATTCTCTCCACTGTACGTGGATTAGCGTTCTGGGATACTGTAGATACAACCACCACATGGCATGCACCGAATTCTCCTGCCAACAATATATACACTGCACTGACAATTCTGGATGACGGTCGTTTAGTAGCGGCGGGGGCTGATGGTGTAGCTATTCTGTCTAGCGACGGCTGGTACAATTTGGTGGTTTCGTCCAAGACGGAAGCATTTCACGAATTAACTGCAGACGACTATTCCGGATTCGTGGCGGATACAGTAATGTGTAGGACAAACCGGGTATGGTCAGTAGTTGAGAGGGATGGCTGGATATATTACACTATTCAGGGTTCACAGCCTAAGGTAACAAGCAGTGGAGATACACTTAGGGGAGGTGTAATGTCATTCGATCTGGAAGATCCCGCTGACTTTCAGATTTACGACGCTGACAATAGCGGGCTCAATCCACATAACAGCGACGGCTATCTGAATCTGCGAGGTCTTTATGTGGACAGTTACGACAACTTATGGATTTCAAATTTCGGTGCTGCTGAATTAGATAAAAAGATCACTGTCTTCACTCCGGACAGTCAATGGATCCATATCCCACAAACAGGATTGACAAATAAATGCTATAACCCTACCGACATTCTCGTTAGGGATGAAGATGGTATCTTCATGGTAGGAAGCAATACTGATCACATCAGGCAAGGTAGATTCTTTGTAGTGGAATACGAGTTAACAGAAACCGAGAGTGGAGAAGATACTGTACTTGTAGACTGGCACTCTTTTAACAGCAATGATAGTGATGAGGATAATACTGTCTGGGCGCAAGTTGCAACCGAGAGTAGTACAGCTTGGGTACTCACACCTCTAGGGCTCCGTCGTTTGACATTTAATAGTACTTACACGTCTGGGACCCCATATTTCTTTACATATTATTTGGGCATTGGATTCGGTGAGGGATCGAAGATTGTCAGCGACGGCAGGGATAATATCTGGCTGAACTCCACTTCAAACGGACTTTACGTTCTTCTTGCTAATTCATCCCCTTGGCCTGATTGGAACGGATTTCATCCCGATAACAGCTATTTACTTTCCGATGAAGTTTTGGCAGTCGCCTTTGATAATGAACGAGGGATAGCATATATCGCTACATCCAAGGGCATCAACAGCCTGCGTATTCCGTTCGCTGAAGAACGGACGTCCTACAGTACTATTCGCGCATTTCCAAGTCCGTTCCGGATTCCTAGTAGCCGGCTTATGGTTATTGACGGGCTCATGGATGAATTTTCACTGAAGATTTTCACTCTATCCGGTCGTCTGCTGCGGACGATTCAATCTACTTCGGGAAATGTTTCTGGTTATCAGGCATTCTGGGATGGACGGACCGACTCTGGTGAACTTGTGGGGACAGGTGTCTATCTGGTGGCCGTCTATGAACCGGGGGGAGAATCGTATGTTACGAAGGTTGCGGTGATACGCGAATAGACTAAACTTATTCTGTTTGAGTCCACTCCCGTGGGAAGTACTCAGGCATCAGCCCAAACTCGCCTTCCAACTCTTCAGCGATCATTCTGATCATATCTTTCCGTTGGTTATACCTCAGGAAGGAACTCTTCATAGCAGTGATTGTGAACTCCCTGAAGTCATAAAGATTGAAGCCAAACAATTCCCGAGCAAGCTGGAATTCCCCGGAAAGAGTAGTGCTGGACATGAGACGATTGTCGGTATTTAGAGTGACGCGTATTCCTTGATCATAATAGAATTTTACCGGGTGGTATTTCAAACTGCGGACGCTCTTGGTATGGTAGTTACTGGTCAGGCAGATTTCCAGAGCAATTCGATGGTCATTGATATACTGCATGAGGTCACGATCTTCCTTCAGCCGCGTTCCATGACCTATACGGTGAGCGCCACAATAGTGTACAGCTTGATGGATGGATTCTGGACCGAAAGCTTCGCCTGCGTGGATGGTGGCGTTAATATTGTTGTTCAGGATAAGGTAGAATGCTTCGCGATGATGCTTGGCCGGGAAATTTTCTTCGGCACCTGCCAAATCGAAACCAACCACGCCCCGGTTCTTAAACTGGATAGCAAGGTCTGCCAGCTTCAATGATTTCTCGGCACCGATATTTCTAATCCCACAGATGATAATGCCGCTTTTTATGCCGAATTCCTTCTCCGCCTGCTTCAGACCTTTCCGCACAGCTGCCAGCGACTCTTGAGGTGTCATTCCTTTTTTAGTATGCAGGATGGGGGAGTAGCGGACTTCCATGTAGCGGACGTTTTCAGAAGCGGCATCTTCACCCAACTCGCGGGCAGCACGGATTAGAGCTTCTTGCGTCTGGAGAACACTCAGGGTGGTCTCGAACTTTTCCAGGTAGTCCTCCAGTGTGCCTCGTTTCTTTCCCATAGTGAGGATCTTGGCGAGACTATCTTTGTCATGAGACGGGAGTTTTACGTTCTGCTTCTCAGCCAGATCAATGATAGTGGGGATACGAAGGGAGCCGTCCAGATGGCAATGGAGTTCCACCTTAGGTAGTCGTTTCAGTACAGCAGGAGTGATTTTAGGCGGTCGCTTCATCGCGTTTTGCTATTCTGTAGAGAAAGTATACTACCATAGCCAGAAGAACAAGGCCTGGCCACGCTTCGAATGGTGGAGACTCCACGATGTTAAACTCTATAGGGATGCTCTTCCATGGAGTGAATTCTTTAATCATGAGAGGTAAGGCCAGGAATATCCCAATGAGAGCTTCTCCTGTGATCAGTCCGGAAGCAAAGAGAAGCCCGGATTGATTTGTCTTCTCGGAATGCAGTGATGTGACCCCTGAAGTGGCGTAGGCGATCAGTCCGCCGATAAAAATAGGGACAGCCAGATGGAAGGGAAGATAAAGCCCAACGGCTACAGCCAAAACTGGAGTCCTGAAACCTGAGTTAGTGGCTTCAAGGTATTTGTCTAGAGCGATGATCACAACAGCAATCAAGCAGCCGATGAAGATGAGGTTCCATGGGAGATCTTGATCAAACACTCCGCGAGCTATGTTGGCCATCAAATTAGCTTGGGGAGCTTCCAAGGGTGTAACCTCGGGATTCACCTGCTGACCGATGCCGTATCGATTGTGAAGCAGCCAGAGGACGGGCATCATAATTACTGCTGCAGAGAGAGTTCCTATAGCCTGCATAATCTGCTGTTTCCACGGTGTTGCTCCAACGATGTAGCCGGCTTTCAGATCCTGCATATTGTCACCGCCGATGGCTGCAGCGCAGCAGACTACTGCTCCAATGAAAATAGCCGCGGCAGGACCAACATCCGCACCGCCGTATACCTTCAGGACGTAGAGGAGTAGAGCAGTGGAGAGAATGGTGGCGATAGTGACTCCAGATATAGGATTGTTGGACGATCCGACAAGTCCCGCCATGTAAGCGGCTACTGCTGAGAAGACAAATCCAGCAATGAGCATTAACACGGCCATGAGGGAAGAGATGGCAACACTCTTCACAACCGTGAAATATATGGCAAAGATGGGTACCAGAGAGATAAGCAAAGCAATAAGTACCCACGGCAGAGGTGTGTCCATGTCGGTCCTTGCTATTGCCTTGCTGCCAGTTTTACGCATATCCCGGTAAGCCTCCATTCCGGATTGAATCCCGCGCCGGAGAGATTTCCGGAGGTTGATGAGAGCCCACAGTCCACCGACGATCATGGCTCCGACCCCGATGTACTTAACGTAATGATTGTGCAGGTAGGTTACAGCAGCGTCAGCTCCATTTGCGAGTTCTCCAGGAGGGATCTCATGAGAAAACGCTAGTATTGGTAGACAAATCCACCGCCCAATCACACCGCCTGCAAATACCAACGTGGCAATGTTTATCCCCACAATATAACCCACAGATATAAGGGCCGGAGAGAGATTGATCTGAAATGATGCATAGGTCCTGCCTACGGCTCTGGCGCTTGAGAGTATCCCTTCCCACAGTCGGAGTCCTTCAGCAGCGAATTTGAACACACCACCGATAAGTGCTGCCTGGATTAAGAGCTTGAGCCCCTTTGCTCCTGTCTCACCCGATTTGAGGACCTCGGCCGTGGCAATTCCTTCGGGGAATTGCAGCTGTTCCTCTACGATGAGAGCTCGACGCAGAGGAATAGTGAAAAGGACTCCCAGCAATCCGCCTAGAGCTGCGATTCCGGTTACGGTCCAATAGTGCTCGGTGAAACTGAATTCCGACCAGTGGCCCATCAAAATCAGCGCCGGGATTGTAAAGATCACTCCCGCTGCCAGCGATTCGCCAGCAGATGCGGCTGTCTGAACAATGTTATTCTCCAGGATATTGGATCGGCGGAACATGCGCAGGACTCCCATTGATATTACTGCCGCTGGGATGGAGGCAGACACAGTCATTCCTGCGAAAAGGCCCAGATAGGCATTGGCGCCGGCAAGGATCACAGAAAGTAAAATCCCGAGGATTACAGCCTTCAGGGTGATCTCGGGGAGGGATTTGCTCGAATTTTCCATAAGGATTGGCGAGAAAATAGATTGTACTCATCAGGAAATCAAGGAATACTGTTCGAGAGCGGGAGCAGGGGTGCTGAGGAGCAGGGAAAAAATTGAGCTGAGGAGCAAAAGAGTAGGGGTGTTGTGGAGTAGAGGAGAGAGGGAGAACAAGTGCAAGGATAATAAATGATTAGTGTTGAATAAACCTACTGTTCTTAATCCTGCAAGTCCCACTGAGGTTGTACTTCTGAAGGAATTGGGGGTTTTACAAGTAATTAGTTAGCTAATCTTACAAGAAAAGAAACAGGTTGAATCAAAGTGTGGATTTTAATTTCTTTATCACATATTTATTCAAACTATCACCCTCAGAGACAGCGCGGATAGTCAAAGCTTTATGCAGCTCAGGACCTGTTCTTAAAATGAATTTTCCCGAATACTGCTTGTTTGTAGGTGGGGGTAGTTTTTCTTCGTCTTCTTTGTAAATTTCGACCCCCTCATTTACAATTTTGCATAATTCCTTATATACTTTTTCTTCATCATCTCCGTGGCAGCATGGACCTATCCATCCCGGCACAGACCCCACATAACATTGGTCTTCTTCAGACCATTCAACAATTTTTAAATATTTATCACTTTCTTTCATGTTTGGATTCTTCAATTTTCCTTTTTAAAAGTTTTTCCTGGTAAGGTTTTGCATCAGAACTCAAATTACCGGAAATGGTTACAATTACTCCACTTTTATGTTTGAAATTTTATGACTGCCTTTACCTCCTTTATCAACAAAACCAGCCTGATTCAATTCTTTTATTAATTCTCTGATTTTTCTTGGCATAATTTATGATACTACTACGATACTATACAACAATACTAAACTCGTTTATCAGTGTTTTAATTATTTTCATTTATTAGTCCTCTTAACGAGGAACTTGATAGAACTGTTCATAAAAGTGGCGAGAAAATAGATTGTACTCATCAGGAAATCAAGGAATACTGTTCGAGAGCGAGAGGGCAGGGTGCTAAGGAGTAGGGGAGAAAGGGAACTGAGGAGCTTGGGTGAGGTCTTTTATACAGTGCACAGCCTGCCCGCCCTCTCCGCCAGCTGGCGGATCGGGAGCCAGCCTGCCCCCCACCTGTCAGGAGGGCTGGCAGGCAGGCGGGCATCCTGTGGAAAGACTTCGCGTTCTTCAAATAAATCTCCTGCCAGCCTTGAATGGAAGCCTGAGAAGGTGTAAGTTAGTTCTGTAAACAGGGGTGCCATCCAACGATTCGCAAGGATAGCTGAGATAACACCCTCTGAACCTGATCTGGATAATGCCAGCGTAGGGAGGTCATTATGAAACAAATCACTGCTTTTCTTTCCTGTTTACTGTTATTCTCTATACTTAACTCGCAAACCCTGAACGTCGCAGGCCGTATTGTTGATGCTGAGACTGGCGAAGGTGTAATGAACGCGAGTGTTGTTTGTGGAGATGCAGGTACGTCTACTGACAAAGATGGATACTTTACTTTGGAGGTTTTAGCCAGGAGCGAAATAACTGTCAGCCGCATCGGATATGAGTCTATCACGGTCGCTATCTCAGCGGAGATGATAGTCGAATTGACCGCATCCGCCGTTCCGGGCAAGGAGGTACTGGTTCTGGCTAACCGGGCTGTAGAAGGCGTAACGCCTGTGGCTTTTTCGACTTTGACGTCCGAGGAGATCGACCTCTACTACACGGTAGAGGATGTTCCTATGATTCTGGCCAGTGAGCCCGGTGTCTATGCTTACAGCGAGAGCGGTAATGGGACCGGCTATTCCTATGTCTCCATCCGCGGCTTCGACCAGAGCCGCATTTCGGTAATGCTGGACAACGTACCGCTGAATGACAATGAGAGTCACCAGGTATACTGGGTAGACCACGGTGATATCCTATCGGATGCGAAGGATGTACAGATACAGCGGGGGATAGGCAATTCGCTGTACGGTTCGGCGGCATTTGGAGGCTCCATTAATGTCATTTCCAGAATATGGAAAGATGATGAGGACTTTACTTTAACGGCAGGCAGCGGATCCTACGGTACTCAGAAGCTCTCTGCAAGCTACAGCTCTGGAGATCGTTTCGGTGATCGGCTGAGTCTGTCAGCCCGTCTGTCGCAGATTGAGTCTGATGGTTACAGGGAATACCATCACAGCCTGCAGCACGCACTTTCTTTAGGAGCTGAATATCGCGGAAAAAAAGCAACTTACCAGTTACGTGGACTGTTAGGTTATGAGAACAGTGATCTGTTGTGGGATGGCGTTTACGGAAACGATATAAACGACCGGGAGCTCCGCCGGAAGGGCTACAAGGGATTCACTGATGATTTCTTCCAGCAGGTCTATTCCCTCAATTCCCGCGTCAAGCTGAGCGAGAGTTCTACCTTTCATTATACCACTTATCTGGTGCTGGGGAGGGGATACTACGAAGCGGAGAAATATGGCAAAACGTTCTACGAGTATAATCTTGATGTTATCACAGATACATCTTTCGCGGATAGCACCACGGATCTTCTCCGTCGCAAATGGATTGACAATCTCTACTTCGGCATCGTTCCTCAATGGACCCTTAAGCGAGACTGGCTGCGATTGGATTTAGGTGGGGAATTTCGTTACTACGGAGGGGTTCATTTCGGTGAGGTGTCACAGTTCACAGCGCCAGAATTGGCGGGAATTGGCAAGCTCAGGTACTATGAATACGTAGGCATCAAAAAATCTCTCACAGCATTTGTGCACGTTGTCTATGATTTAACTGACCGATTACTCGCCACGGCCGATGTGCAGTTTCTCAGCCACAAGTGGAATATGAATCAGGAGCCCATCGGGCACGCTGACGGCCACCGAATTTCTGCTGATTGGGATTTTTTAAATCCACGCTTCGGGCTTACCTATCGACTGAGTGAGGCACTTTCTATTTTCGGCAGTTATGGCAAGGCGGAAAAAGAACCGGCGGATGACCAGATCATCAATGCTGATGAGTGGGAATTCACTCCGCAGGGAGCCTACCCCGAGTTGATCTATGATACCGAGTTAGGACTTAATCATACAGGATCGGATCACAGTCTCAGCTTCAACCTCTACCGCATCAATCTGGAGAACGAGGTGATCCAGACCATCAGCTTTGAGGAAGAAGGGTACTACGAGTATAGCCAGGTTGAGGGATCCGTACATCAGGGTGTTGAGTTCGATGCTTCGTGGCAGATTAGCAGTCATCTGAAAGTCAGTGCCAACGGTGCATTCAGTCAGAACTTCTATTCAGGAGGAGAACTTGAAGGTAATCTCATGTCCAACCGACCGGGAATTATTGCCAACATAACTGCTGTACTCACACCCATTAGTGCTCTGCAATTTCGGGCTCGCATCCAGCATGCAGGCAAGCGCTATATTGATTCGGCTAACAGTGAAGAGAACGCCATCGCAGCCTATACACTCCTCAATCTGGGCGCAAGCTACCGATGGAGGTCTCTCAAAGTTTCAGTGAAAGTAAACAACGTCCTTGATTCGCTTTACGTTACACATGGTGAAGACTGGGGGTGGGGTTGGATCGCGTACTGGCCGGGAGCTACAAGAAATTTCTATCTTAGTCTCAGTTTCGAGTTGTAGTTTGATAGCAGAATTCTGTTCAATAGCTCCTTCGATATAAGTATCAATTAAATAGCTATCAATGTGTTCTGAATCACTATATAAGATACAAGTAGAGTTTCACCTAAAATGAGCGATTCTATGTCAAAAAAAGTCAAATTAGCCTGAACCCCGGAT
>CAZHRR010000063.1:0-12838 GCA_964534955.1 uncultured bacterium | reverse complement strand
GTTATTGGTGATTAGTTAATTAGTCATGTACAAGAATAATAGACAAAGAGAAATGTTGAATGCAACAAGTCTTTCATCTGTTTGGCTGACAAGAAACCACTGTACCTCTCACCACTTACCCAGCCTGCCCCCGACCAGTCGAGAGGGCTGGCAGGCAGTTACCACTCACCACTCACTACATAGCTAATGTCCGGTCACTCAAAATGGTCCAGTATCAAGCGGAAGAAAGCCGCCGTAGATGCCAAGCGCGGCAAGATCTTCACCAAGGTCATCAAGGAGATCACTGTAGCTGCGCGAATGGGCGGAGGCGATGAGGAAACCAATCCCCGGCTCCGGCAGGCCATCCTCGTGGCGAAGGATGCCAACATGCCGGCAGATAATATTAAGAGAGCGATTCAAAAGGGGACCGGCGAGCTGGAAGGCGTTTCGTACGAAGAAGCGATTTTTGAAGGCTATGGTCCCGGTGGAGTTGCCATCATGATGGAAGTCATGACTGACAACCGGAAGCGGACAGTGGCTGAGCTCCGGCACAAACTGACCAAGTACAGCGGTAACCTCGGTGAAACCGGCTGTGTGGCGTGGATGTTCGAGAAGAGGAGTCTCATTACCGTGGATAAAAGTGGAGTGGATGAAGATCAACTTCTGGAGACAATTCTGGATAGTGGTGGTGACGACTATCTGGAGGAGGACGACGTTTACGAAATAACAGCTGACCCAGAGAATATTCTGAACGTGAGGGGAGCGCTGGAGGAAGCAGGTTTTGCTGTAAAGAGCGCCGAGATAACCATGATTCCTCAGAACACAGTGAAAGTAGAAGGCGGTGACGCTGCTTCGCTATTAAATCTCATGGAGGAACTGGAAGACCATGATGATGTCCAGAAAGTATCGGCAAACTTTGACATTGATGAAACTGAAATGGCTGAGGTCTGATAGATGATTCGCGTCCTCGGCATTGATCCTGGTATTAACATCACCGGCTATGGTATACTCGATCATGACGGAAGTAATCAGTCGGTTGTATCATTTGGGACTATCACGCCGCCTGCGAGAAAGGCCAACCCAGAGAGACTCGCCCATCTCTATGCAGAGATTGTAAATATCATCCGGGAATTTTCACCTTCCGAAATTGCTGTGGAGGAAGCATTTTTCAGCAAGAACGCCCGGACGGCTTTTGTATTGGGACAGGCTCGGGGGATGGCTCTACTGGCGGCGGTCCGGCACGAACTTAAGTGCTTCGAATACTCACCTAGAAAAGTGAAACTTTCCGTTGTGGGTAACGGTAAAGCCTCCAAGGAACAAGTGCAGTTCATGGTCAAATCCATTCTCTCCTTGGAGCAGGTGCCGGAGAAGTTTGACGTGACCGACGCCCTGGCTGTTGCCCTCTGCCACATCAATCAATTGAGGAGTTAAATGCCATGATCGTATCCGTCAGGGGTAAACTGATTAGGAAGACACCCACTGCTGCTATTGTAGAAGTGGGAGGCATCTCTTTATCGCTTGCTATTTCTGTTTCCACATTCGACCGGCTGCCTGATCCGGGGAAAGAAGTCTCGATGAATACTTACCTGAATGTTCGCGAAGACGCCCTGGAGCTGTACGGTTTCCACAGCAGTGAAGAACGGGGAATTTTTCTTCTGCTCATTGGTATTTCGGGTATCGGTCCGAAGATGGCTATCAATATCCTTTCCGGGACGACGGCGGATGAGTTCAAGAACCGCATCATAACCGGAGATGTGGGAGCGCTTACCGCTCTCCCCGGCATAGGTCCCAAAACAGCCAGACGCATCATTGTGGAGCTGAAAGAGAAATTCGTGGAATCGGATCTGACGGATATTCCCGGAGTACCTGGTGTAGTTCCATCTGAATTCGAAGATGCTATGGCTGCCCTCAGCTCCCTCGGTTTCAAGAGGAGCGAGGCTTTTAGGACCCTTACCGACATGAAGCGGAAGGGTGAGTTCAAAGGTGAACTGGAAGATATTATTAAGACTGCAATTTCAAGGAAATGAAAAATGACACTTACATTTGCGAAACGATTGAAAAGATTAGGAACGGAATCAGCATTCGAGGTTTCCCAACAGGCAGCTGATTGGGAGGCTGCCGGGCACATAGTATATCCATTCCATCTCGGGGATTTGAATATTCCCACACCCGCGAGTATCATGGAGCGCACCAATCAGTACATGAAGGACGGCAAGACGGGCTACTGTCCACCGGCGGGCGTGTCTGAATTGCGGGCAGCTCTGGCTGAAGATGTGGGAAGCCGCAGAGGTGTGAGTTATCAGGAGGATAATGTCGCCATCCAACCGGGAGGTAAACCGGTAGTGAGCAAGTTCATCCAAGCGCTAATGAATGCTGGTGATGAAGTGCTCTATCCAAATCCAGGCTATCCCATATACGAATCCCAGATAGAGTTCCACGGAGGCAAGGCAGTACCTTATCATTACGTCGAGACAGCTGATGGATTCGACCTCGATCTGGACGAAATCCGATCTTATATTTCGCCGAAGACACGCCTGCTCATCTACAACAATTACCAGAATCCCATCGGGGCTGAATCGTCCCTGGAAGAGATGAAAGCTCTGGCGGAAATCGCCATCGAACATAATCTCTGGGTTCTTTCTGATGAGGCGTATTTCGAAATCCGTTACGGAGGTGAAGCAAGGTCAATATCTGCCCTTCCCGGAATGCGGGAGAGGACGATCATCCTCTACACGTTTTCTAAGAAATATGCCATGACCGGCTGGCGGCTCGGAGCGGCGGTGGGTCCGATGGAAGTCATTGACATTATCGCCAAGCTGAACGTAAACGATGAATCATGCACCAATCACTTTATTCAGTGGGCGATGATTGAAGCCCTTTCAGGTCCTCAGGATGGACCTCAGGAAATTCTATCTATCTTGAAGGATCGCCGCGACCTTACCAGTTCCCTGCTTAAGGAAATCAACGGTGTGTCCCTCTACATTCCTAACTGTACGTTCTATCTGTACCCCAATGTCACGGAAGTTGTGAAACGGAAAGGGTTCGAGAATATTAGCGACTTCCAGAATGCGGTACTTGAGGAGACGGGAGTCGCCTTCTGTACCCGGAATCATTTTGGGCGGCCCCATCCCGGTGAGACCGAATTTTACATCCGCTTTGCCTATTCGGGGATTGATGCGGATGATATCAAGACAGGACTGAATCTCTTGAAGAAGTACTTCGAGAATTGAAGTGGTTATCATAATTCAATATGAGTTTTAATCGATAAGGAATAACTATTTGGCAAAACCCACGTATTTCCTCTATGTTGACGCTTCAGGAGATGATGGAGTTTTCATTCCAGAAAAATCTACTTCATCTACATCTTACTATGCTTTAAGTGGTATAATTATTAATATTGAAAATTGGCAGAGAACATTGGAGAATATCTTGCATCTTCGCAAGAAATTGAGAGATGAATTTGGTATCCTTATTCGCAAGGAATTGAAAGGATCAGACTTTTTCTATTTAAAAGGTTCAACCACTTTTGAGAACACAACAGCGAGTACCAGAAAGAAACGTATAGCTGTCTATCATAGGATTTTGTCAGAACTGCCAACGGTTCTTGAAACGTCTAATGTAATAAATCTTTTTCTTGACAAGACTAAAACCAAAATAGAATCAGCTAAGTACTTCGAAGTGTCATGGAGGAATCTGTTAGAAAGGTATCATCGCTTCTTACAGAGAAAGAAAGCTCTTGGAATTGTGATTCCCGATGAAGGTTATGAATTACCATTAAAAAGACATATGAGAAGATTGAGGAGATATAACCCAGTGACAAGTCACTATGGAGGAACATACGATTATCCACTGAAAACATTAATTGAAGACCCCTTTCATCGTGAGTCGAGCGATAGTTATTTCATCCAACTCTGCGACTTAGTAGTACATGCCCTTTACCGAAAAGAATTACCGAAGAATTCCTTCAAGCGATACGAAGGACATCGTCTTTTTGAATATCTGAAATCAATTCTACTGACAGAAGTAAGTAAGAAGGATAACTATGGTATTATTCGCCCATAAAAAGAACCTCCCGCAAAAAGCGGGAGGGAAGAAAAGTTCTTTTCCTGCCAGACCGAGGTCATTGCAACAGGCAAAGTCCGGCCCGACATTAGAAATATACCTTGGATTAGGAAAAGTTCCAACGATAATTCATTTTAGCGGAGTAGATGGGCTCTGGAATCAAAACCTGTGTCTCCAGAAATGGTTTGACGGCATATGCTGCAATCATTTATATATTGACTATGTAAAAATTGATACTATTTGATATATGAAAAACAAAAAAACAGCCCTTTACTTAAAGCACTTGGGACTTAATGCAAAGATAATTTCCTTTGCAGGGTATGAAATGCCATTGCAGTATTCTGGTATTGTGCAGGAGCATCGGGCAGTAAGAGACAGTGTAGGTCTTTTCGATCTTTCACACATGGGAGAATTCTGGATTTCCGGCAGTAGTGCTGAAGCTTTCCTTCAACGTATGACTACCAACGATGTATCGGTTCTGGATGTCGGTCAGGCACAATATACTGCCCTATGCTACGATGACGGTGGCATCGTAGACGATGGTGTTCTTTACAAGCTTTATTCGTCGTATCTTCTCGTGATCAACGCCAGCAATATCGAGAAGGATTTTGAATGGCTGCGTGAACATCTCACTGAGAATGTGAAACTTAGCGATATTTCAGATGATTTCAGTCTTATAGCTGTACAGGGACCGAAAGCGAGGGAAGTCTTAATGACAGTTACCGACGAAAAGCAGACCGTAGAAGAACTGCAGTTCTACCATTGTACAGAAGCCTCAGTCTCTGGCGTTGACCTCCTGCTGGCTCGGACGGGCTACACTGGCGAATTGGGATACGAACTGTATATCAGTGGAGAAGGAGCTGAAGAAGTGTGGGATATGTTGTGGTCCGCCGGTCAGGAACTCGGCGTAGCAGCTGTAGGTCTCGGAGCCAGAGATACGCTTCGGATGGAAATGAAATATTGCCTCTATGGGAATGATATTGACGAAACGACAAATACCATTGAAAGCGGTCTGGGATGGATTACCAAGCTGGACAAGGGGGACTTCGTAGGGAGGGATGCTTTGCTTCAGATTAAGAGTAACGGCCCTTCCCGCCGGCTGGCAGCATTTAGGATGAAAGCTCGGGGGATCCCGCGAAAGGGTTATGCTATCTTAAAGGATGATATTAAAGTCGGTAAAGCTACCAGCGGAACACATTCTCCATCCCTCGAAAAGGGAATTGGCCTCGGATTTGTGGATGTACCGTACCATAAGATCGGTACTGAGATTGACATTGAAATGAGAGGAAAATCAGTTCCCGCCGAAATCGTGAAACCGCCTTTTTGGAAAAACGGTACATTAATGAATTGATGCCATGAAAAACCGTACCAATGAAATAGTCGGTATTCTGCTAATTGTGGTCTCAGCTTTTGTGCTTCTGAGCTTCATTTCTTATAAACCGTACGAAGAACCATCTATTTCACCTGATGTTGTCATTGAGAACGCAATGGGAATTTTAGGTGTTTATGTTTCTCACTACTTAATTAAAATGACCATCGGCTGGGCAGTATTTATTCTGCCAGTTCTTGGGATAGTTTGGGGCTGGTGGCTTTTTAGCCGGCGCAAGACTCAACCGTTGACACGCCTTACACTCTATGTTTTGGGATTAGCGCTGCTGACATCTACTGCTCTAGGATTGATGGCTGTAATGAACGAACTGGATTATGACAATTGTGGCCTTTTAGGTGGTCTGCTGGCAAACCTGTTTTATAGCTTCCTCGGTACAATAGGTACCACTCTGTTTTTAATCGCTGTAGCCCTCGTACTAATCCGTGGGTACTTCAGTTTCAGCTTCTACTCTCTATTCGAGAAGTCAGGTAATTATTTATCGTCCTTAATAGCGAAACTGAAAGAGGCTCGTGCCGAGAGACGTAAAGAAAAGGAGAAGCGGGATCATACTGCTAAACTGCTTACTCAATTGCAGGATAAGAAGGAAACGGAAGATATAGAAACAGAAGCAGTAACAGAGCCTCCTGCTGCACCAGAGCCTCTTGTTGAAGAAGCGACTGAACCAGAGGATATGGGAATTCCTCAACCTCCATCCTGGACCGTTCCCAGGGGTGAAACTACGGAGGAACCGGAACTGGAAGTCGAACCTCAAGAGGAAATAGAAGAAAAACCGCAATCTCAGGACGTAGGATCTATTCAGATAGGTCAAGAGGTCGTGGAAGAGGAAGTGAACATTGATCAGCGGAAACTAAAGATATCTCGTCTGAAATATCAGCTGCCGTCTACTGATTTGTTAGATCGACATGAAGAAGAAGTTGTTCCGAGTGCCAGTCATGAAGAACTGGTGGAGAAAGCCAATTTCCTTATCCAATCACTCCAGACATTTGGAGTACAGGGAAAGGTAGTAAATATTGCGCCGGGACCCATCATTACATTGTTTGAGGTTGAGCCGGCAGAGGGCGTCCGTGTGAACAAGTTTGTGCAGCTTGCAGACGACCTGGCTCGTGTCATGGAAGCGCCTCGTGTGCGCATCATTGCCCCTATTCCCGGGAAGTCTTCTGTAGGTATTGAGATCCCGAATAAAAATCCTTCCATTGTCTATATCCGTTCGGTTGTAAAATCTGAGCGATTTGCTGAGTCAGAATCTAAACTGTCAGTAGCTCTGGGTAAGACCACCAGCGGGGAATCGTACACTATCGAATTGAACAAAATGCCTCACCTTCTGGTAGCGGGGACTACGGGTTCCGGGAAATCGGTTTGCATAAATACTATCATTACCAGCATCCTTTTCCGCTCCTCACCTGCGGATGTACGTTTCATTCTGATAGATCCAAAGAAGCTTGAGTTGGCAGCTTATCAGGTTCTTGAAAATCATCATTTAATTTCCAGTGATGACGTAGATGAACTGGTGATGACCACACCGGAAAATGCAGTAGCTGCACTTCGAGCAGCTGAACAGGAAATGAGCCGCCGCTATGATGTTTTTGCCGAAGCTGTCGTCCGAAATATAGATGAGTATCGTAAAAAAGCGATGAGTACCAGCGAAATGGACGACATGCCCTATATAGTGGTCATCATTGATGAGCTGGCAGACCTCATGGTCCGGGCGCCTAAGGAAGTAGAAGCGCCTATTGCCCGTCTGGCTCAGATGTCTAGAGCAGTGGGAATTCATCTTGTAGTAGCCACTCAGAGGCCCTCAGTAGACGTCATTACCGGTGTTATAAAAGCCAACTTCCCTGCTCGTATCGCCTTCCAGGTTGCATCCCGTGTTGATTCACGGACAATCCTCGATGCCAATGGCGCTGAGAAACTTCTGGGCAAAGGCGACATGCTCTTCATGCCGCCGGGCACTTCTTCTCTCATTCGTCTCCACAACTCTTTTGTTACATTAGATGAGATCAATCGGATCGTGGATCATGTCTCCCGCCAGCCGTCTGCTGAGGAGTTGACCCTCAAGGGAGCCTCTGTCCAAATAAGTGGAATTGAAGGCGCTGAAGATGTCCAGACTGATGACGAACTTCTGAATGAAGCCATCAAGTTGGTAGTAATTCATCAGCAAGGATCTATTTCCCTTGTTCAGCGTCGGCTGCGTGTGGGCTATTCCAGAGCCGCCCGGCTGATTGACATGATGGAACAGCTCGGCATCGTGGGACCTTTTACCGGCAGTAAGGCGCGGGAAGTCCTTGTGGATGAATCATATCTCCAGATGCTGGACGATGATAGCGAATAGCCTCCGCTTTCGTTCCTCTCCTCTCATCGCTTTTCTCCTCATTAGCACTGTCCTCTATGGAGTTGATGAGTTACCAGCCGATGAAATTGTTAATCGAATCCGCAGTTCTATTCTAACACCGGAAGGATATAGCTTTAATGTGCTGTGGACTTACGAATATGATGGAGATCTTTGGGTCGGAGAGGGTGAAATGAAAATTCTCGGGCGGGACTATCTGAAACTGACGCTCGACTATCAGCAAATTCTAATCAAGAATGACACTCTTTTTACACGATATAAGGAAACGGACCAGGTTGTTGCGGACTGGTTTGACCGCACCGATCCTGCCAACTTTTTTTCGATCCTGCTGGGTGAGATGCCTGGCTTTGTTTTATACAAAGTTGAAGACCTGTCTGTGTCGCAGATCGCCGTAACTTTTCACTCAGAAACCATGGTGGGATTTGATACGTTAAGGATGATCGTGGACAAAGAAACCTGGCTCCCCATTTCCATGACAGCCGAAGCGGGAGAGGACATTCGAGTTGAAGTTCAAATAACAAAAGCAGCGACGCTGGCTGATCCTCTCGAGCTTTCAAGCGGTTCTTTAACGGGCTCGGAATTCATCGATTTACGAGAGTAGAATGTTCAAGATAATAATCGGCTTGGTCTTCAGTGTCGGCGGACTTTATCTCGCTTTTCGAGATATTGATCTTACCGCACTGGGGAATCTGTTTGCTGGTGTATCTGCCGGATGGATTTTTCTTGCCGTTTTGTTGATGATCTTCAGCGTCTGGGTCAGGGCTGTCCGCTGGCAAGCATTAATAGAACCGATTAATAATGTATCCATGAAACCGCTTTTTTCTTCTACCATGATCGGCTATTTCGGGAACGCAGTTCTCCCTGTACGATTGGGAGAAATCTTACGGGCATATGCTCTGGGGAAAGATGAACCGACAGTCAGTAGAGCGGCAGCTTTTGGTACGATTGTTGTCGAGCGTTTTGTAGATATGCTGGGTGCGCTGGTCCTCATGGCGATCTTCTTTTTTCTCTATGATGTCCCTCCGGTACTTCAGCAGGGTGGTGTGGTTCTGGCGAGTTTGGTGGCTGGTTTTATCGCGATACTTTGGTGGATGGCAAAACGGCACGAAGACTGGATTGAGAAGTTCGAAGATTCACCCCGTTTTCAACACGGGATTTGGCTGAAATTTCGACGGATTTTTAATTCGTTCATTCGTGGGTTAGTAGCTCTTGGTGAAGTGAAGAGAAAAGGAACTGTGTTTTTGATCTCGGCTCTGCTCTGGGGGATTTACCTGGTGATAACTTATCTTTCCGGCTTGGCTGTCCATGAGACACTCAGCTGGGTAGAAGCAGGGGTTATTCTGATTGGTACCACAATGGTAATCGCAGTCCCTTCTGCCCCCGGTTATATCGGCACCTATCACGCCTCAGCCATTTTCATCATGGTGCAGGCATTTGGTCGGGAGATGGCCGGCGCTCAAGCCTATGCTCTGGTAAATCATGCTATCGGATTCATCCCCCTTGTGGTTGTTGGCGCGTATTTTTTCTTCAGCAGCTCAATCAAAATTGGAGACTTAAGAAGGTTAGAGATTGAAACCGTTGAATAAAATAGTTTTTCTCGATCGAGATGGAACCCTCAATCCCGACCCGGGGTATATCTCCAGTATAGATTTATACAAGTTTTATCCTGACACCTTGACTTCTCTTTCGGCTTTAGCGGAAGAAGGATATAAATTTGTGGTAGTTACTAATCAGTCTGGAATTGCCAGAGGGTTAATCCAAGAGGATGTGCTGGAAGAAATTCATGACTATATCACTGAAGAGTTTTTACAAGCCGGGATACCTCTTCTGGGGATCTATCATTGTCCTCACTATCCCGATGACGGCTGCAGCTGTCGAAAGCCAGCAACGGGTCTTTTCGATGATGCTGCTCACCAGCACAACATTGACCTCACTTCGGCATTAATGATCGGTGACTCGGCAGCTGATATTGAGGCTGGTAAATCGATAGGAATGCTAACTTGTCTGGTACGGACAGGAAAAGGAAATGATGAGGAGACTAAATTGAAGTTGAGTGGATTGCAACCTGATTATGTTGGAGATACTTTGACTGATTGCACTGCTTTCCTTATTGAACAACTGGAAAAATCTACGGGAGAGGATGACTTATGAAGATTGCTGTCTTGATGGGAGGAAACTCCTCCGAGCTCGATGTATCACTCACTTCTGGAGAGGCTGTAACCAAAGCCCTGACTCAAGTAGGACATAATGTTGTGGCTTGCCCTTATGAGAATGATATCACTGAGGTATTGTATATACTCAAAGAGGCAGATCTGGTATTTAATGCTTTGCACGGTGGGGAAGGAGAGAATGGAACCGTTCAGCAATTCTTGGAGGACGAAGACATACTTTATACTGGTTCAGGTCCTGATGCCAGTGCCATGGCGATGGACAAACACCTTGTAAAAACCCTTGCGAAGAAGAAAGATATATTGACTCCCTCATGGCTTCATTTGGAGCTGGATAAAAATGATAAGGTAGATTTCAGTGAAGAAAAGTTCTCGTATCCTGTGGTAGTCAAGCCTAATGGTGACGGTAGTACGATTGGATTCTCAATAGTTGAAAAATCCAGTGATTTGGGCGAAGCTCTCTCATTCGCAGCACAGTTTGATTCAAGAGTATTGGTGGAAGAGTATGTATCGGGACGGGAATTAACAGTGGGTATTTTAAATGATGAAGCACTGCCTATAGTTGAAATTAAGCCGTCCCACAACATATACGACTATGCATGCAAGTACACACCTGGTATGTCCGATTATATTTGTCCTGCTGATTTATCTGAAAAATTGACTGAGGAGATCCAGGAAGTATCTGTCCAAATCTACAAGCTTTTGGGTTGCAGGCACTACGCACGAGTAGATTTCTTACTGAATTCAGATGATACGTACTATTTTCTGGAAGTGAATACTCTTCCGGGTATGACGGGGACCAGCCTGGTTCCGAAAGCGGCTAAAGTAGTGGGAATGTCTTTCACAGACCTGATAGCGAAAATTGTGGAGTTGTCCATCAATGAATGATGATAAGAATGATCGCTACTGGCTGGCAGTTTACACCAAGCCAAGGCATGAAAAGGTGGCAGATCAGAATCTGCAGGAAAAGGGGATTGAATCTTATCTCCCGCTTGTGAAAAGAACGCGGCTGTGGAAGGATAGAAAGAAAAAGGTCTGGATGCCCCTTTTCAAAAGTTACCTCTTCGTACGTATTCCTCTTAATGAAACTTTATATGTTCTTCAGACTTACGGAGTACACCATATTGTGCGATTCAATGACTCGTACGGCATTGTACCTGAGCATCAGATCGAGGCTATCCGTCAAATTCTGGAAGGTGGTTTTGTCCCTGAAAATGATGACTATTATGAAGTTGGCGAGGAAGTAGAAATCAGCTATGGACCTCTACAAGGTATTAGAGGAATTATTTCTACCAAACGAAGTGAAACCCGATTCATCCTAAAGGTAGATGGTATTAATCAGGCTATTTCCGTCATGATTGATTCTAATTGGCTGGTGAAAGTATAATGGGACTTCTTCTCTATAATACCCTTACACGGAAGAAAGAAGAATTTAAACCTCTGGCAGACAACCAAGTTAGATTGTACAGTTGCGGACCAACGGTCTACACCTATGCTCATATCGGGAATTTCCGGGCTTTTGTCTTTATGGATTTACTCAAACGTTATCTTCAATTCAGTGGTTACGAAGTGAATCACGTCATGAATATCACTGATGTGGATGACAAAATAATTCAGCGATGCGCTGAAGAGAGTAGAACCAGGGATGAGCTCACTTCTGAGTACTCAAAAGCGTTTTTTAATGATATGGAAAGTCTGAATATTTTGCCGGCGACTCTCTATCCTAAAGCCACAGATAATATCAAGGAGATGCAGAAGCTCATCGCCCAGCTTCTAAAGAAGAATTATGCATACCTGTCAAATGATGGTTCAATATTCTTCAAGCTGTCAAAATTTTCTGACTACGGCAAATTATCCGGAATTGACCGGGCAAACTTGTCACAAACCGAGCGAGTCACAAGCGACGAATACGATAAAGAAAGTATTCATGACTTTGCACTTTGGAAAGCATGGAAGGAAAAAGATGGTGATATTGCCTGGGATTCTCCTTGGGGACGAGGGCGGCCGGGTTGGCATATCGAATGTTCGGCCATGTCCATGCACTATCTGGGTGAGGTTTTCGATATTCATACCGGCGGAGTGGATCTCATATTTCCACATCACGAAAATGAAGTTGCCCAGAGTGTTTGTGCCACGGGAAAAAGTTTTGCTAATTATTGGGTTCATAACGAGCATCTAGTAATTGACGGTAAAAAGATGAGTAAATCTGCAGAAAATTATTATACTTTGCGTGATCTCATAAAAAAAGGGTATTCTGCTTCAGCGATTAGATATCTGCTTCTTTCTACACATTATAGACAGAAAGTAAATCTGACTTTTGATGGGTTGAAGGCTGCATCTACCGCTGTGGAAAGGCTTCGCGAATTGCGTCGAAAATTGGAACAAACGGCAGATGATTTGGGACGAAAGCAATATAGTGGTCCAGAGGAAGACTTCAAGAAAGCTCTAAATGATGATTTAAATATTTCTGCCGGATTGGCAGTAATTTTTAATTGGGTTAGGGATTTAAATCGTCAACTTGACGATGGCAGTTTATCAGGGAAAGAAGCCTCAGAAGCTCTTATTTTCCTCCATAGGATTGACTCAGTCCTCGGTGTGATTGAGGGAGATGATGTGGAACTTTCTCGGGAAGATCTTGACTTGATTAAAGAGAGGGAAGCAGCTCGTCGAGATAAAGACTGGTCCCGCGCCGATGAAATCAGGGAATATTTTCGTGGAATGGGTATTCTCTTAGAGGATACACCTGAAGGTACTGTTACAGTTCCGATTAGCCCTGAAAACAGTTAGCATATTCATATGTTTTTACCTTATTGATTTTTTTTAAATTCTCCTCTAATAACTGGAGTTCCCCCGAAAACAACCTTTAGAATCTTATAACATACTATATTAAAG
>CAZHRR010000062.1:0-12856 GCA_964534955.1 uncultured bacterium | reverse complement strand
GATGACGGATATCGGATTCACTTGGACTGAGTATGATACTGCAGGTAACGTTGATTCTTCCGTAATAAATGTCAATAACGATGGTCTAGTGACCGGAATCGGTATAGGGTCGTCTATCGTAAAGGCGGCATCAGAAGGTGTGGAGAGCAACGGAGTGAGGATTATGGTGATTGGTGTCCCTGGGATTGTGGAAATCATGCCCCTTGATGTGAGTGAGTGGAATTGGTCCTGGGCGGTGCCTGTGGTCAGGTCCCAAGCCGTGGCTGTAGGTAGATCAGCTAGGGTAACAGGTGAGGTCCAAGATACAACAGGCAACCCAATATCGGAGGCTTCTGTCTCATGGGTTGTTGAGAATCCCACCTTAGCTAATGTGGATGAAGACGGATTGATCTCTGGGCTATCGAAGGGTATTACCCAAATCAGGGGTACGTACACATTGCAGTATGATACTTTGACCTATATTATTGAAAGTGCCCCGCTGATGTTGTATGTGATGGACGAGGTTTTTCGCGAGGACTTTTCGGGAATGACGGAAGTAGATACGACCAAAGGGTTTTTTATATCTGATGACAATGTACTTTGGCAATTAAACTATCAGCTTCCGACGGACACAGCCGCAGCCGGGCCAAAGGCCGGGAAGTTTCACTTTGTTGAAGAGGGTGGAGAGCCGGTGCTTATGCTGACTGACCCGACAACGGCCTACTATGCAAATAGACAAATCCTGATCATGAATTATGGAACAACAGGTTATGTAGATATCGACGAGCTGAATGGGTGGCCGGATACAACTGGAATGAAAACGAGCAGGAATTGGCGGGTGGAGTTCCGGATGAAAGGAATAGATGCGCTGGACACGGAACTGGAATCCCTAGTCCTTTTCACTCAGTACTTCAGTGGCGCCACGAGTCCATACTACTTCGTGTATGCTCCATCAAGAGAACGGGTGACACCTTGGTTTGGGGCAACTATTGCTCCTGGTGCAAGGTTTCCTCTAATAGGATCAATGCCGGAGATTACTCATGATAGCTGGTTCAATGTAGTGGCCGAGGTTTTCGATGGCACTATGAGAACTGAGATCTACACTACTCCGGAACCAACGGGAGAGTGGGATTACTCCTACTCAATTCCCGACTATATAGAAAATGAAGACTACACACCCGGCCTGTGGATTGGATCGTTCAACTTAGATACTCTATTCGTTGATGATGTCAGGTATTATTCGCCTTAATTAGATATGATTAGCAGGGCCAGAGAGAGAAAGATTGTGAAGAGTTCTTTAACAAAGATGATGAACAGAGAACAGACGGGATTAAGTAAATCCCACATAAACCACAAAAAGGGAGGTGATCCTATGAAAAAAAAGGTAATAATAGCTCCACTACTGCTTGTGGCCTTTTCGACCTTGATGGCAGGTGTTGCGGAAGACCTGGTCGGCATCTGGTATGCCAATGGTTCCGAGGGGTACCTTGGTAATGAAGTTCCGGGGAGCGGGTCTCTGGCAGGTGCAGGGTGGAACACGTACTGGCTCAGCTTTCGGGCTGACAGTTCCTTCAGTGTAGTGGGTCAGAATATCTATGACGACCCGCCATATGGTGATGGTGATGGTGTAATCCACTACAGTGGTACATACACAATCGACACTACTCAGACTCCAATGTGGGTTGATCTGACCTGCGAGGAGAGTGACAACGCCTTCTTCCCAGCTGATCCAGCAGTCCAGCCTCTCCAGAACAGCATTTTCGAGCTAAACGGAGACGTCACTGAGCTAACAATCCAACACGGATCTGAACTTGCTTATGGTGTTCCCAGACCCACTGAGTTCATGACCGATTCACTGGGTAACTACGACTGTGGCACGCTCTTGAAGCAGAATGTGGAAGAGCTGTTAGTTAGTGGCTGGTATGCTGATGGTAGCACTGGTGACCTCGGGAATGAAGTTCCTGGTAGCGGCTCCCTGGCAGGTGCCGGGTGGCTTACTTACTCACTCACTATGAATAGCGACGGTACGTTTGCCGTAGAGGGTCAGAATGTGTATGATGATCCTCCATATGGCGACGGTGATGGTGTGGTCCATTACAGCGGGAGCTACACAATCGATGCCAGTCAGTCGCCCATGTGGGTTGATCTGACCTGTGAGCTGAGTGATAACGCCTTCTTCCCGACTGATGTCGCAGTCCAGCCGCTCCAGAACAGCATCTTCGAGCTGAACGGTGATGCCACCGAGCTAACGATCCAGCACGGGTCCGAACTTGCCTATGGTGTTCCCAGGCCCACTGAATTCATGACTGATTCTCTGGGCAACTACGATTGTGGCACGCTCGTCAGACAGGAAATGTCGGTGAGCGAAGCTGAGACGTTTCAGCCGTCACGAATTCGGCTGGTTCAGAACTACCCGAATCCGTTCAACCCGGTAACCCACATTCGCTACGAGCTCTCCGAACGAGTTAGAGTAAAAATTGGAGTGATAGACCTTCTGGGTCGCTACGTTGCAACGCTGGTTGACGACGTCCAGGATAAGGGAAGTCATGTCTTGAACTGGGATGCTGCAGGTTTGAACTCGGGAGTCTACTTCATACACCTTGAAGCAGGAGGATATGTTGAGACCCGGAAAGCCGTGTTCCTTAAATAGAAGAGAAACGTATTCAGGGGCTTGATTCTACAAGCGATTTACTCCTGATAAATAGACGGTGATGGCAAAGCACTCTTAGTTCCTCACGTGACCGGGAGCTGCTTTGCCAATTAGCTGGGTATCAGACAGAAGTATGAGGAGGTTATGTAACTCCATAGACAGGGTAAGCTTACGAAGAGAAGGAGTGTAATCAGGTGACCCTAACAAGAATACCATGCATCCTAGGACTGTTCCTCTTTTTCTATATTCTGGGTTGCGTAGACGGTTATCCCACCGGTACGTCTGAACTTGACAAAGTTGTGTCTGAAGTCCAAATGTCTCCTGACAGCGCAGCTATCTATTCGGGTGCTACTAAGCAGTTCACTGCTGTAGTGAGAGATCAGTTTGGTGACGAAATACTGGACGTTCAAGTAGAATGGAGCAGCAGCGATACTGCAATAGCGGTAATTGATTCGAATGGACTGACAACAGCCCAAGATACGGGAACAGTGGTATTGACAGCGTCTTTGGAGTCTGTATCGGATACTGCATTTCTGACGGTCTTTCTGCGGGAGCTACCTATGGGTTTTCCCGAAGATTTCCCTGACCAGTATGATCATCTAACAGGCAATCAACTTGATGGTTGGGGAGGGGGACCAGGCGAATCTGCCAAAACTCCCATAGTGTTTGTTCATGGGAATGGCCACACTGCGGAGAATTGGAGATATTTGGCGAACGTATTGCTCGATTCCGGTTATGTTCCGTCCGAACTGTGGGCCTTGAGTTATCTTGATTTCATCGGCGGAGACAGTGCGAACGCGAACATGGCTAACGTTCCAGAGATTGAGTATTTCATTGAATCTGTTCTGACCTATTCCGGTCGAGAGAAAGTAGTGATCATAAGTCATTCTCTGGGAGTAACCCTTTCCAGAGCTTGGATGAAATACTTCAATGGATACACAAATGTGAGTCATTTCATTGGTATTGCCGGTGCCAACCACGGCGTATCATTCTGTGGCTACGACACGGTGTCTATCCTCTGTCGTGAAGTAGGACATCCAGAATCAGAGTTCCTGACTTGGTTGAACAAACCTACCGAAACGCCTCGCGCTGATATCACCGCATATATGACTGTATATGACGGAACTGGTACCGACATGTTCTTCCCAGAGAATGCGATAATGAATGATGGTTCAATAGTTGACCTTCGTTACAGTCCGATGCTCAGCGGGGCACATAACCTCCAAGTCCCAGGGGTCAATCACTTCACACTGCCAAATGTTCCTGAAACGATTGGTGGGATCCTCGAATTCCTTGAGACAAACTAGACAGTTCGTGGAGTTCATAGCTCACTAAGCAGTAGTCAAGGCTGAACAATAACCGGATACCTTGGAAAGGCGGGACGTGAGCCCGTCTTTCCTCCAGAGGAGCTCCTTTGGAGCAGGGGTGTGTCCGGAAATAGCTGCTGTTTTTTATAAAAGAAAAGTCCCCCCAAAAAGAACGATTCTGTTTTCTCACTAATCTTGGTAAATTTAGCCGTGCAAATTGTCTGTTTAATGAACCTTTTATCAAATTATTAAGAGGCTGCTATAAGTGACTTGGAATAAAGAAAAGATAATGGCGAGTATCCGCGAAAAGCAGAACCGTGAGATTGCTCTAATGGCCGAGAAAATCATTTACTTCACCGAACAGGAAGCCGACGATGCATCCTGGGGTCGGGGTAAGGAATTGGGTACTCTCACCTTCCGCTGCAATTCCGATATGGGACTTATATCTCTATTCCAGATTTCCTCTAAGGGGTGCATCAGGTTCCTTGTGAATCATCTCCGCGAAAAAGAGGTACCGAAACCCGCTATTCGTGATTTTGTGCTGAAACTGGAGGCAAATTTTCTCAATGACTATGACAAGGAGAGTTACCCTATAGATTCATTTCAGGATATGGACGAAATGTTTCACACATCCGCTCAAGTAGATAAATTTATTCACGCAGTAGAGGGACTTGCCTATCGTCTCCGTCAGTAACGTGTGACACTCACTACTGCAGTCTTGGCCCTTCTGGCTTTTACCGGATGGGTTTTTTCATTTTATTTCCTTCAGGTGTACCGCGGAAGACTCCCTGTTGACGTCTGGTGGATACCTAATGTCTGCAGAATATCAGAAGAATCCTGCCAGAGCATTACGGACACAATATATGGCAGTACATTTGGTCAGCCCAATGCATACTGGGGATGTTTCTATTATCCCGGACTGATACTGGCTGTGCTGCTGATTCAAGAAGGATTTTTCCCCTTTTCATTGTTGTTAGTCCCAACATCAATAGCAGTCGTCTTCAGTATCTACCTGCTTTGGGGTTTGTACAGGCTTAAAACAGTCTGTCCTATTTGCCTTTTGACTCATTCCTTGAATTTTATCGTTTTCATCATTATTCTCGTCTCCCGCGGGAATTGATCCGATTTTTCTGTAGATTGAAATATGAAAGCTATAGCAAAATGGTGGGAACCCATGGAAAACAACAAGGTTCTCTGCACCCTCTGCCCCCGCTTCTGCAAGATAGGTGATGGGCAGACCGGGTTTTGTTTTGTACGTCAGAACAAAGGCGGCAAACTATATCAGAATGCCTATGGGCGTCCTACTGGGTTTGCTGTTGATCCAATAGAGAAAAAGCCGTTAAACCACTTTCTGCCGGGGACTTCCATACTCAGTTTTGGCACAGCTGGGTGCAACCTCGGATGCCGCTTTTGCCAGAACTGGGACATGTCTAAGGCTAAGCTGGCCGATCTTCGTTCACAGCAGGTAACGCCCGAGGAGGTAGTGCAGTTAGCTAAAAGGAAAGAGTGTCCCAGTATTGCTTATACGTACAATGACCCTACCATCTTTGCTGAATTTGTGATAGATACGGCCAAAGTTGCCTGGGAAGAGGGTATCAGGAATGTTATGGTCACATCTGGCTATATCACACCAGAAGCCCGGGAGGAGGTCTATCCTTATATAGATGCCGCTAACGTGGATCTAAAAGCATTCTCAGAGAAGTTCTACCATAAGCTGACATTCGCTCATCTTGCTGATGTTCTCGATACCATCAACTGGCTTGTGAATGAAACCGATGTCTGGGTGGAAATCACTAATCTGATCATACCCGGACACAATGACAGTAAAGGAGAACTGAATCGCATGATTGACTGGATACTGACAAAATGTGGTGACGAAGTTCCTCTTCACTTTACAGCTTTCCACCCTGATTTCAAAATGCTGGACACTCCGCCTACACCGAAATCCACTCTCGTGAGCGCCCGGAAGCTGGCCATGGAAAAAGGCTTGAAGTACACCTACGTGGGGAATGTATTCGATAGGGAAGGGCAAACCTCTTTCTGTCCCAGCTGTCAGAAGCCGCTGATTGAACGGAGTTGGCATTCCGTCCTGAAAGTTTACCTGGATGGGACGCAATGCAATTGTGGGCAGGAGATACCAGTAATCTGGAATTAATTTACCTGACCTAAGAGTTAAAAGGATTGTCGACGCCACTTCAAATTATCATATAGAAGAAAGGATAATAAGCGCTGATATTAATATTGCGAAAAAATTGTTGTAAACTATCTATGTAAGTATTAACATATGGCATGATTAACAAATATTTCATTACGCAATTTATATCGATTAGGACAAGTGAGGTTAAGAAATGAACCTTGAGACTGTAATTCTCGGTTTCCTGAATAAGGAATCCATGACTGGATACGATCTCTCCAAGTTCATTGATTCTTCTGTAGGCTTTTTCTGGCATGCTACTCATCCGCAGATTTATGGAACACTGAAGAAAATGGTAGTGGATGGTTATGTCACTTTTGATCACGAAATCCAGGAGTCAGGACCGGCACGAAAAGTCTATACGATCACCGGAGAGGGCAAGGAGTTTCTACTGGAACAACTGCCAACAATAGAACCACATTTGGTGAAATTTCCACTATTGGTTACCATGTTCCTTGGCTCTGAATTAGGAGTAGAATTTTGGAGCAAGACTCTTGTGGATCACATCGAAGAACAGGAGGAGATGCTCCAGGTTTATTATTCTATTCTGAAGGAGATTCCCAAAGTTACCTCCAACCAAGATTTGGGTGGTTTCCTGAGGAAAAGGACCCTTGATTTTGGAATCGACTACCAGAAGTTTTTCATAAAGTGGCTGAAGGAGACATTGAAGGGGATAAAGGAGTAAACAAGCTACCCTTTATTGCCGCTTTTGTTATACTTACCGGATGTGCATCTACTGTTCCAAACTATTACGAACCGTGGCAACCTGACTATCATCAACAATTTGAAGATATTCGTATTCAGGTTGTAGCTCATGGATTGTTAGCACCCAATGCTCACAACACCCAACCGTGGATTGTAAAGCTGGATAATGACAATCCCGGTGTTTTTGAATTATTTGTGGATTCGGAAAGATTGCTGCCTGAAACAGACCCACCGGCCCGGCAGATTACTATCAGCCAGGGAACATTTCTGGAAACGGCAAAAATCGCATCTAATCATTTGGTGTATGATTTTGATTTTGAATTATTTCCAAATGGTGAATATGGAATTGTCGATTTCAAATCGGAAATGCTTGAAAAACCTGTGGCGCGAGTTTCATTATCTGAAAACCTTACGAAGGTTTCCCCAACCCGTTTGCTGGCGGGTACGGGACAGGCGAACCTTCGCAAGGTTAATCCAATGTATTATGAAATTTTTCAACGTGTCACGAATCGTACTGCTTATTCCGGTGAACCTGTGAATGATGAAGAAATGGCAGTTTTGCAATTGCTGAATGATAATCCTAATTTGACTTTGGCATTTTTCAATAACACAAAATCGCTGGAAAGAATTCGCCAATTGACCATAAATGCTGTTGAAGTGGAATCAACTACCAAACAGACGATGAAAGAAACTGAAAGATTATTCAGAGACTCTGAAAAAGAGAAAAAGAAATATCGAGATGGAATTACCATGATGAGTGGCGGCTTGAGTGGTTTCAAATTAGTGATGATTCAAATTTTATCTAATTTGTTCCCAGTAAGTTGGGAAAAGATGGGAGATATTTGGCTGAAATCAGAAACACGGAATATTAAAAGTGCACCCACATATGCTATGATTATTTCCAGCGATAATTCCAGAACAGCTCAAGTGGAAACGGGTATGCTTTACACCCGGTTTCAACTGAAGGCTTCCACTATGGGAATCAGCATGCAGCCCTTGAGTCAGGTACTACAGGAATTCCCGGAAATGGCGGAATTGTATAAAAATGTACATGATGAATTTGCAGAAAACGGACAAACCATTCAGATCCTGGTCAGGATGGGAAGAGCAGATGATGTATTGCATAGTCCACGAAGGGATGCAATAGATCTGATTCAAAATTAGGAGGATGATAATATGAGAAAGATCTTTTTATTTCTAATTCTAACAGAATTAGTTTGGAGTCAAACAGGAAGCCTGTCTGGACTTGTTCGAGATGCTTCTACACATCAGCATCTAGTAGGGGTGAACGTCATCATTAGCGAAACAGAGCTGGGCGCAGCTACAGATATGAAGGGACATTTTAAGATAGAAAATGTTCCCGTCGGCAGTTTTATTATCCGTGTTTCTATGATCGGTTACGAAGCAGTATCCCGGGCGAATGTTCACATCGTGCCACAGCGTAATACCGTCGTTAATTTTGATCTTCATCAGCAAGTACTCCAAGGTGAAGGTGTGGAAGTGACGGCAACTTTTTTTGAAAAAACCAAGGATGCCATCACCAGCAGTAGAACGGTGGATATCGAAGAGATCCGTTCCGACCCGGTTGGTGCATTTGACATTATGTCTATGATGCAGAGTTTGCCATCGGTTATTTCAGGAGCTGATCAAACCAATGAAATTATTGTTAGGGGCGGATCACCGGGAGAAAACTTGTTTGTTATGGATCATATCGAAATTCCTTATCCGACCCATTTCCCTGAGCAGGGGAAAGGCGGCGGACCTATTACAATGATAGATACGGATTTTATCGAACGAGTGGATTTTTACGCCGGTTCTTTTCCAGCGAGATACGGCGATAAAATATCTTCTGTGATGGACGTAACCCTTAGAGAAGGTAATCGTGACAGCTATTTAACGGAGTTTAATTTTAATATGGCAGGATTTGGGTTCAATTTTGAAGGACCTTTCACTAAAAAGGGAGCTTATATATTTTCATTGGAACGGTCATTTCTGGATTTCGTTATTCAAAGTTCGGGGCTTATGGCAATTCCAAAATATTGGACAAGCCAAGGGAAAATATCATACCATCTATCGTCCACACAGAAAATATATCTAAATTTCATCGGCGGAATAGATGAAATTAATATTGAAGGTGAAGAAGACCCCCAACTCCGTGGAGCTGAAAATGTGGATTTTCATTCCAATCAATTGGCAATTGGTCTAACGTATAAAAACCTGTTTTCAAAAAGAGGTTACGGCATTATTTCTTTAAGCGGCAGTCGCGTCGGTTTGAATACGGATGTGTATCGGTATGTATCTATTGGTGAAAAAGATCAATACTATGGACAAAATGATTATGAATGGGAAACCACACTAAAAGGAGATTGGGTTTATAGAGTAAATCCAAGAGTTGAAACCAGTTTTGGATTTAATGTCAAATCGCTGTCTATGGACTATGACAATTGGTGGGAAGCTGAACCGCGGAAAATCTATGGCTATTCATTATCTGTAAATACTCCTTACATTCCCATCTTAGCTGACGATTATTGGGCGAATTATTTTGGTCATGATTCATTGCGATTTGAACCCATTGCCACAATTGGAAGTTATGATACAGTTGTGACGAAATCAGTTTTGGACTACGTAAAAGGCGGTATCTTTGGACAAATAAATCTTAAGCCCAATTCCAAATTGCAGATAACGCCGGGTTTGAGGTATGAAATTGTCAGCTACACGGAAGAGGGAAATATCTCACCGCGATTGGGAATATCCTATCAGCTTAAGCCAACTCTTAAGATCAATTTTTCAGGCGGGCGGTATTTTCAATCCCCATTCAATATTCATCTGAATTCATCGCGGGGAAATACTAAAGAACTGAAAAATTATTTTGCAGATCAGTTGGTGGCTGGATTGGAATATTATTTAAGTGTTGATACGAGAGCGACCTTTGAAGTGTATTCGAAAAAATATGAAGACATGATTGGTTTTGACGTATTGCAGGGTAGTGATGGCAGGGACAGTTTGGATTACCAGCATTTGGTTAATTTAGGTGCTGGTGAATCGAAAGGAATTGAGTTTTATATCCAGAAAAAATATACTAATAACTGGTACTGCTCATTTGCATGGTCACATTCTGTATCTGAAGGCGTGGATCCAAGAAATGGCGAAAAATACTCATGGGACTATGATTACGGTGATGTAGTTACTTTAGTGGGAGGATATAAAATCAGGTTTATCGAATATGACTGGTACAAAGAATATAAAGAAACGATTTTTGCAAAGGTTACATCCTGGCTCCCCATCGCGCCGGCAGATGAGTATGAAATAGGAATCAAATTACGTTATATGGGCGGGCGACCCTATACACCGAAAACATACGATCATAACATCAGGGAATGGTATGTTAATTCTACCGATGCGTGGAATACCGCCCGTTATGACAATTATATTCGGCTCGACATTTTACTGCAGCAGCGCTTTAACTTCAATAAAATGAACTTGGTGGCATTTTGGGATATTATGAATGTGTTTAACCGTGATAATCCCTGGGAAACCGTTTATTTAAAAGATGGATCAACAGAAATGGCGTGGCAATTTAAAACATTTCCAGTGGGGGGAATCATTCTGGAGTTTTGATGCAGTACCTCTTCTGGTTTGTCATCGCGATACTTATCACTCTGGTTGCAGGCACGTTCTATTGGTCTTCACGTCGAACTTCGGGGAATTCCGACGAACAAGATAAAGACTTGGAGGAATGGACCTGTCATACATGCGGATTCCGGGTACAGATGGGTACGGAGTGCATCTATTGCGGCGAAAAGAAATCTCCCGTCTGATTGTGTGAATTGTTAGATTGCAGCTGTAAGCTCATTGGAAAAAACAGCTTTGATCAAACCATTTATCTACGAACCAACCACATTCATTACTGACCTCATATTGGCAGGGATGAGTGTTTACTTTGGCGGTCGTCTGGCTGATGTATACTGGCAGACGTTTCACCCCTTTCACTACAATTTGACGATAGGGCTTTATGTACTTGCTCTGGGCGCTTTCTTGGGTGGAGTCTCACACGGTTTTGGACCACACTTTTCCGTGGCGCTGAAAGATATTGTATGGAAAGCAGCCCTGGTCATGATAGGTCTCACTACGTGCTACATTCTCCTGAGCGCCCTCTCTGCCGTCTTCCCGTACGAACGGTACAAACTCCTCCGCTGGATCGCCTTCCTCGCCACCGGCGTGTATATTTTCACCATCATTCGTGACAGCAATTTTGCCAATGTAGTCCGCTTCTACGCCCCGGTAATGATTATCGTATTATTGTTGATGTTCTATCTTTTCATGGATGGGAATCATCCGGGAAGCGGTTATTTCCTCCTGGGGTTGATTATCACGCTGGCTGGCGCTGTAGTTCAGCAGAGTGGATTTACACTCCACAAGTACCTCAACCACAACGACCTTTACCATGTGATTCAGATGGTTGGACTGTGGTACATCTACAAGGGCGGAGTGATTCTCAGATTTTCGATTATTAATTGACCTTGTGAAATAGCGCAGCTAAATCTTCGATTTATTTCACAGGGTTGACGATTTTCGATATACAAAGACATCGCTGATCTAAACTGGTTGGTGACCTACAGCATTTTTTCGTTACTTTCGTATAGATATTTGAAGCCACCATTCTGAATCAAACTCTTTAGTTTTACCTTCTTTTATTTCAAATCGAATCATATAAACAAAAAGAGAACCTATTATGATTATAGTCAGGTAAAACAGAAAATCTATTTGGTTAAATACTGTCCCATTGGCAATCAATCCGACAGCGCCACTGATACTGTGTGTTAGAGCTACCAGGATTACTGACTCGGATAACAAATAGAATAAGAGGTTTGCAGAAAATGCAATGAAAAGAAGGAGCTGCATTTCTAATGTAATGCCAGCGGGAAAAAAGTGAAATTGCGTTAAATGATATAATGAAAATCCCAAAGAGGTAAATATTATCCCAAGCATTAAACCAAAATTCTTACGAAAAACGGGGAAAATGAATACTGCAAATAACGGATAATATGTGACGTGAAAGAGTAGGGCAGAAATAAAATGGATTGAAAAATCTGAAATTGAAATCCCTTTTTCCAATACTACTTTTATGGGTTCGTAATTAGCAAGAATTACATACAGCAGGAGTATAATTGAAACGGTAATCCAGTTTTTCGTTTTGGGCCAGAATGAATAATTAAGTTTCCACTTTTTTGCCAACCATAAAGGCAGGAATAGACTAAAAACCGGGATTCCGATAAATCCAAAAAGTATTCCTGAAATGATCTCAAAAGTCTCATTATTACTTGATTCACTAATGTCCATTAATACGTTCGATAACAGAATTATTCCTGAATAAAGGAGAAGTATTATTAGTGTGATAAACAACTGTCTTTTTGGCTGTATGAGTTTGACCTCTATTGTTATTGATGAATTCTTATATCTTTGCAATTAAACTTAGTGACACGAATCACCGATTTTAGTGGAGCGTAGAACGAAGCGGCCAGGAGTATTCGTAGAGATCATCATAACGGCTATCTATCCACGCTTCGTTCAGGTTACGTATGAACTGTTTAATATCGGTCATACTACTTTATTACGTAACAATTAAGTTCACCGTGCGTATCATTTTTTCCTGAACATTCATAGTTAAAGCTAACAATGTTTTCCTCAAAACTTCAAATTCATATTGTCTATATATAACTTTGGTCTTAAGAATAAACTATGAAAGAGCAAAATCTCAGCCAATAAGCTGTTGCCCTTTCGTCATTTCAATCTGGAAGCTAATGAATTATGTGTTTTTTGCCACTGATTGTCACTGATGAAACACGGATTTTTTAATATTCAAATCGTTTAAAATCTACTTCTTTTCTGCCAAAATTTATGAGCAAACCGACTTCTTTCTCCGTTGCTTTTAATTGATTTTACAATTGAGCTTCATCTTTCGGATTATATTCAGCAGCTACTTTTAATTCAACTATTACTTTCTCATCAACTTATAAATCT
>CAZHRR010000061.1:12324-13805 GCA_964534955.1 uncultured bacterium | reverse complement strand
GGGATGGAAGTGGATACATTGACAGTCTCTAAAACAGAGCGCTTCGGACCAGGTTACAGTCGCGCGGCGAAGGCTGCTGGACGATTCCTCAAGAGTAAAGGGATTCTTCATAAACAGCACTTTCTTACCGGAGATCCTGTTGATACGTTCGTCGAATTTGCCAGTGAGAATCACCTAATGGTAATGGGCGCTTCTGGGCAATCTCCACTTAAGAAGTTTTTCCTGAGGAGCAAGCCTATAAAGACGCTGGAGAAAGCGACAGCTCCCATCCTAATTGTGAAATAGACGATGGCAGCGACCAATTGGAGAGAACGGTACGGGCAATGGGCACTGGTTACCGGCGCTTCGTCGGGTCTTGGCGAAGAATTTTCTCGCCAACTTGCGGCTAAAGGGTTGAATATAGCTATGGTAGCCCGCCGTCGGGAACTGTTAGACACTCTGGCTGATGAGCTCAGCGGTGAGAACGGGGTGGAGTGCAGGGTGATTCCAATCGATCTAACCGAATCCTCAGCTTGTGACGAAGTTGCCGCAGCAGTAGAAGATCTGAAAGTTGGACTGCTTATCAACAACGCCGGTTTCGGTCTGGTGGACCGCTTTCATCGACAGGAACTTGGTCTGCAGACAAAGATGGTCATCCTGAATTGCGTTGTTCCGGTGGAGTTGACCGAAAAGTTCCTGCCGGCCATGCTTGAGCGGAAACGGGGCGGGATTATTTTCGTAGCTTCTACGGCAGCTTATCAGGCAACACCATATTTTACAACATACGCTGCCACTAAGGCTTTCAATCTGTTCATGGGTGAAGGACTGTGGGAAGAATATCGGAAGGATAACATTGATGTTCTATCTCTTTCACCGGGCTACACTGTAACTGAGTTTCATGAAGTAGCTGGAATAGCGGCACACCGCCGAAGGAGCGGCCCCAATGCTGAAGTTGTTGTTTCCTTGGCGCTAAATTCATTAGGCAAGGTCCCGTCGGTTATGCATGGGCGACGGAATAGATTCCTTATGAACATGGAACGGCTGCTGCCCCGGAAGACGGTCATCAAACTTACTACTAAGTTCATCCGTCAGATGGTCCCGTAATTCCCTGCAGGGAAGTGGAAACTAAGCCTAAACCTTTACCTTGTATAAATAATCTCTCTGAAATCAGGACTTCCCCCAAAATAGTTGGTAGATTCTTCTAACACACGGTGTTATTAAAAATACACGGATATGCATGTAGCGGATACCTTTTTCCAGAAAAAATAGAATAACATTAATTGATCTATAGTTCAAACAGCACTCCCCCGCCTTTCTGATGTCGGGCAGGAATTTATTAGGGTGATTAAGAAGAAAACGCGATTAGGAACAACACCACAATTTATTGTGGTGATGAAGAGATAAACTTCCTTGAAGAAGAACCGTTTCAACGGTTTATTAAACATGTGATCGAAGATTGAAATCGTTAAAACGATTACCTGTCTTAGTGGTTGTTGCATACT
>CAZHRR010000061.1:0-12224 GCA_964534955.1 uncultured bacterium | reverse complement strand
TCAACGGTTTATTAAAACATGAGATCGAAGATTGAAATCGTTAAAACGATTACCTTTTTCTCTGGGGGCTCATTATCACAGGAATGCGCACAGCGTCCTGTGACCCAAAGGGTCTCCTATTGAGGAAATTCAGGTGTTTTTATTATGGCAAGATAACAAATTATCGTGACGGATCAAGAAATCATGACGAAGATTAAAATTTGTATAAGTACCTGGCACTTTCAAAGTGCCGGGTACTTAATATACACTTTGCTTTTCCTCCTCATTTTCATGATTGGCTTGCTTCCCTCTGGAATAACTGCTGCAGACAAATCCGGAGATGAAGTAGTATGGGAGGGTATCTACGCATTCTATAATGAAGATTACAATGAATCAGTAGAAATTCTAACGCAGGCTCGGACTGACTATCCCGAACATCCTGCAGTCCACTTTGTGTGGGCAGTTTCGCTTTGGCTGCGAGCCAACGCAAGGGATGGTCACGAAATTGCACACAAAGTTCTTCAGGAGTCACTCACAGAGGTCATGCCTGCTTATCAGAAGCTCGTTAGTAAATATCCCGATGACCCAGAGTACAAGCTGAATATGGCCGCTGTTCAGGGACTACGAGCCCGTGTTGCTCTGGGACGCAAAGACTGGTTGGGTGTGGTGTCAGCAGGAATCAAGGGCTACCGGGGGGCTATGGCTGTTCACCGTGCCAATCCTGATTATTATGATGCTTATCTGCCTGTGGGCATTCTCAACTACTACGTTGGCCGCAGCTCTTCGGTGGTACAAGTTCTGGCTTTGCTCTTTGGCATGGAAGCAGAGGAGGAGGTGGGCATCGAGCAGATGAAGCTGGCAGCAGAAAAAGGAGAATATTCGTGGATCGAGGCAGCATCCACTCTGGCTTTCATCTATCTTTGGATGTATGATGACTATGAGGCTGCCTTTCCCATCACCCGGATGCTCAGGGATGAGTTCCCGAAAAGCGCCTATTATCACCACCTCTATACTGAGACTCTTCTCAGCTTACGCTGGTTGGATGAGGCGGAAGCAAGCCTGCTTGTCACAGAGAAGATGGCAGCAGACAATCTACCCGCTTCACGACAGTCCTGGCAGCCCACACTGAAATATCAGTGGGCGCTTTTGAATTTTCATCGTGGAAATTTGGATGAAGCGTTGCAGCTCGCTACGGCATCTATTGATGAATTCAACACGGAATTGGATACACCGTTGGGTTACTGCTATTTACTAAGGGGGATGATTCACGATCTGAAAGGAGAACGGCGGAAAGCAGTTGCTAACTACCATGCGGCCGTAAAATTGGATAACTATACATCTGCCGTCACAAAAGCTGAACTGTATCTAAAACAACCGTATCAACATTAGTCATTTCTATTGGTATTCTCTGTACACCCATAGTAATATATTGATTAATACCCATATAAAAAGTAATTTCCTACATTACTGACTTGCTTTCATTCGAATGGAATGATGAGAAAGATCATGAAAATCAAAAAAAGCATAATGTGTCATTTATTATTACTCAAGAAGCTTTTTATGATCCAAATAGAATCATCGCAGTTGATGAAATGCATAGTGAAAAGGAAGAAAGGTATTATTGCATTGGGAAAGTCAATAACCGTATCCTGACTGTCAGATTCACAAAACGAAAAAAATAAGAATAATTGGTGCAGGTTACTGGAGAAAGGGAAAGAAATATTATGAAGAAGAAAACAGCACAAACTGATCAACCCATTGGAAAATTAGAGAAAGTTGATGATTTTTTACCGCCTCCTGAAATGTTGATACGTAAAGAACCGACAAAAAAGATCACATTAGAAATTGCTAAAGCTGCCTTAGAGTTTTTTAAGTCGAAGGGTAAGGAATTTCATTTTCCTTATCAAAAAATGATTAGGAATCTATTAGATATTTATGTGCATGCACAAAAATCAAAAAATTAAATGCGACCCAATATTAGTTGTATTTGAACCCGGTAAAGTTCGGAGTTGATATCGGCAACTCTTCCATTAATCAATTTTTAAGAATGTTTATACCGTAGTATTTGAGTAGTCATTTCCATTGGCTTTCTCTGAGCCTCATTATAACTTCGTTTTGATGTAATGGAATCTACTTCACCTTTAAATCGTCAAAAAACCCGTCAGGTGATGGTGGGAGATATCCCCATCGGTGGCGGAGCACCCATTTCCGTCCAGTCTATGACGACCACCAAGACCCACGACGTTGCCGCCACTCTGCATGAGATCGAAAGGCTTGAAGAGGCTGGATGTCAGATCATCCGCATAACAGTGCCGGACGAACCCGCTGCAAAAGCTCTCCCGGAGATCAAAAAGCAGATGACAGTACCATTGGTAGCGGATATTCACTTTGACTATAGAATGGCTCTGCATGCAGTAGACGCAGGTGCAGACAAAATTCGTATCAATCCCGGCAACATCGGTAGTCGTGATCGGGTGGAAGAGGTGCTGAAGAAAGTAAAGGGGGGAGGGCTGCCAATCCGCATCGGGGTGAACGCTGGCAGTCTGGAGAAGGATCTCCTGGAACAGTACGGTTATCCTACTCCTGAAGCCATGGTGGAAAGTGCACGGCGTCACATCAACATCTGCAGGGAGTTTGATTTTAACGATATCGTTGTGTCACTAAAGTCGTCGGATGTGCGACTAATGGTAGATGCTTACAGATTGTTTGCAGAGCAGTTTGATTACCCGCTCCACCTTGGTGTTACAGAGGCTGGTCCCACAAAAAGCGGTACGATAAAATCTGCTGTTGGAATCGGGAAACTGCTTGCAGACGGAATCGGCGACACTATTAGAGTAAGTTTGACAGACGACCCGGTAGAAGAAGTTCATGTTGGATTTGAAATCCTGAAATCGCTTAATCTTGCCAGCAGAGGTGTGACGATTGTCGCCTGTCCCACCTGTGGACGTCTGGAGGTCGATCTGTTTAAGATTGCCGGCGAGGTGGAGGAAAAACTGAAAGATGTAAAGGAGCCCATGACTCTTGCTCTGATGGGATGCGCAGTTAATGGCCCCGGAGAAGCAAGTCATGCCGATATGGGCATCGCCTTTGGCAAGGGAGGCGGACTTATTTACAAAAATGGCAAAAAATTAGGTAGAGTAAGTGAAGAGGAGGCTGTTCCACGTCTCCTGGAAATCATTGCGAAAGAGCAGAAAAAAAACAAGAAAGAGGCGTAGATCAATGAAGAAATTCATCTTATCGCTTTTGATGGTAACAGGAATCGGACTGGCACAAAATGACTATACACCTCTGGTTCTTTATTGGAAGACACTTAATCAGGATGAGAAGGAAATCTTCCTCATGGCTTACCTTACTCAAGTTCACGAGACGCATAACGTCATGATTGCTGAAACAGGGCATGGGGGAATGACTAAGTGGTATTTCGAAAATGAGGCTGAAACGGCTTATAAAATTCTTGATGAGTTGGAGCAGACTGACATTTCCAAATTCGTCTATTGGATTGATGAATACTACAGTGAGAAGGTCTTTGCTGATCGTCCGTTTCACGAGGCTTTAGACTATGCTTTTGTCTATTCACAGCAGAAGGGTACTTCAATGATGGAAAAGGTCGAAAGTCTCCTTGGCGAGATGGAGGGTAAAGGCGGTTTGAAGAAGATTGTGGATGAGAAACCTGAGTGAAATTTCTTGTCCCGAAAATCATTGTTGAATGGAGATCCATTTTTCGCGAAGGCGGTATTAAGCTGCTGATTAAGAAGAAAGGGTGGAACATTGTCCTTCTCTTTCTGATATTTTATCTGATTCGTGACTCTATCCTGTACATTCTGATTCCGTATCTTGCTATCAATGGAATTATCACCTGTTCCTGAATAATGCATGCCCGGGTTCTTAGCAGCGCCATCCTCGGTATTGACGCCTACCCTGTGGAAATAGAGGCCAATCTAACGCCTACGCCAAAACCCAAGTTCATTACAGTAGGTCTTCCCGAAGGAGCGGTGAAGGAAAGTAAAGAGCGGGTAATAGCTGCCATCAGGAATTCCGGCTTCTACTACCCTAACAAGAAAACCGTTATCAATCTTGCACCGGCAGACATCCGGAAGGAGGGGAGTGCCTTTGATCTGCCTATAGCCATCGGCATTCTTGCTGCTCTGGGACAAGTAAAACCCGACTACCTCGATAAGTTATGGCTCCTGGGAGAAATGGCTTTGGACGGATCACTTCGTCCCATCCGCGGAGCATTACCTATTGCCATTTCAGCTTCACATCAAGGCGTCAAGGGTATTGTGCTGCCTGAACAGAACGCCCGTGAAGCAGCAGTAGCTGATGGTGTCAAGGTAGCCGGATTTCGAACATTGTCTGATGTTGTAGCCATGTTGAACGGTGATTCTGAGACCAATTCTACCAAAGTTGATCTTGGCACTCTATTCAAGGATAACTTGAACTATCCTGTCGATTTTGAAGATGTACGCGGGCAGGAGCATGTCAAGCGGGCTCTTGAAGTAACCGCAGCCGGAGGTCATAATGCCATTCTCATCGGACCACCGGGTTCCGGCAAGACCATGCTGGCTAAGCGACTCCCTACTATCCTACCACATCTTACTTTGGAGGAAGCTCTGGAGACCACTAAAATTCACTCTGTTGCAGGTGTTCTCTCCAGCGATGTAGGGTTGGTGGCAATCAGGCCGTACCGGGCGCCTCATCATACCATCAGCGATGCTGGACTCATTGGCGGCGGTACCATCCCTAAACCGGGAGAAGTGAGTCTTGCCCATCATGGTGTCCTTTTCCTCGATGAATTAGCTGAGTTCCAGAAGAACGTGCTGGAGGTCATGCGGCAGCCGCTGGAGAATGGCGAAGTGACAATTGCCCGTGCGGCAATTTCCGTAACTTATCCGGCTAACTTTCAGTTAATTGCGGCGACTAATCCCTGTCCCTGCGGATACACGACCGACCCCAACAATGTATGTTCCTGCACACCACAGATGATCCAGAAATATATGAGCCGCATCTCGGGCCCTCTACTCGATAGGATTGATCTCCACGTAGAAGTGCCGGCTGTTCCGTATATAGATTTAGCGGACAAACCGAAAGGGGAACTTTCAGATAATGTCCGGAAGCGTGTGGAAAAAACCCGTGACGTTCAGCTTAAGCGTTTCAGTTCTTATCCTGACAAGTATTGTAATGCACATATGGGTACTCGCGACATCAGGAAATTTTGCCGAATTGATGAGAGCGGTAGTCAGCTCCTGAAGACCGCCATGGAAAAACTGGGTCTCTCTGCGAGAGCGTATGACCGGATACTCAAGGTATCCCGGACTATTGCAGATCTAGAAGGTATAGATGGTATTCTTCCTCAACATCTGAGTGAGGCGATTCAGTACCGGAGTCTTGACAGGCAGTTGTGGCTGTAAAGTTGTCCAGTAAAAGAAAAAGGAAGAGTAAGAAACACAGACGACTTGGTCTTTTTAGCTTTGTATTTAATGCGATTATCTATTTAATAATTGCTATAGTTCTATTCAGTGTTGGAGCTGTCCTTTTCCTGGATGCTCCCGATATTGAACCTGCTCCACATGCTCCACCCATTGCGCCTGAAATGGTAGGGGCTCTCAGAGAAAACAGTGCTCTAAGCGGTGCTCACCTTCTGGCAAAAGGCAAACTGGATGGTCCCGAGGATGTGGTCGTGGACAGGGATGGAAACGTCTTTACCGGGCTCGAAGACGGCAGGATAGCCAAGATTTCACCTGAGGGAGATGTAGAGACGTTTGCTGAAACGGGCGGACGTCCATTAGGGCTGCAGTGGGGACCTCGCGGAGATCTCATAGTAGCTGACGCCATCAGGGGACTTTTGCGAGTTGATCCGGAAGGAGAGGTTTTGGTGCTGGTTGCGCGGGCTGAAACTGTTCCATTGGAAATGGCAGATGATCTGGATGTCTCAAGGGATGGCATGATATATTTCTCCGATGCTACCGGACCGGAAGTGGAAATGGATTACTACCAGGATCTCATGATTCACCGTCCCCTGGGGCGGCTCCTGCGCTTCGATTACTACACCGATGAACTGGTAGAATTATTATCTGGCTTATATTTTGCAAATGGTGTCGCTCTATCGCCTGATGAGGATTTTATATTGGTAAGTGAGACCAGCGAATACAGAATCACACGATATTGGCTTAAAGGGTCGAGAGCGGGAGAGAGTGAGGTTTTTGCAGACAACCTCCCCGGATTTCCTGACGGTATTTCCGGTGATGGCTATGGAAATTACTGGGTAGCGATGGCGTCTCCCCGTATCTGGTTCGTTGATAATATTGTAATTCCTAATCTCTGGCTCCGCAAACTGTTAATGCATTTTCCCACTTGGGCTCGATTGAGTGGTTCATCCTATGGACTCATAATTAAGCTGAACCGCGAAGGTAAGATCATCGAAAGCCTGCATGATCCTTCCGGTAAAAGTCTTAAAGGTATCACCAATGTTATTGAGCTTGACAGAAAGCTCTACATAGGTACCTTGGAAGGTGATGCCGTTGGTGTGTATGACAGGGAAAACGGCGATTTTTGACCTGATATCATGAAACACCGGCTCATTCCTCTGACGGCGATGGTACTACTCCTCTCCTGTGCAAAAGTGCTCGTCGAACATGAGATTACTCTGGATAATGTCAGGGAAGTTCATCAATACTTGAGAAGCAGAAATGATTCCACTCTGGTTATGAAAACAGTTTATGACAGTGCTGGAAGTAAGATAGAAGAATCACACTTTGTGGATTTGAAGTTGAATAGCGAAAATACAGTTTGGTATCCTAATGGGAAGATGTCATCAGTCCAAAGATATAAAAAAGGCCAGCTTCATGGGGTATCGTCATGGTGGAGCAGCACAGGAGTGCTGGATTCTCAAAAAGTGTACAAGGATGGATTATTGGATGGAGAAGTTGTCGTCAATTACGAAAACGGTAATAGAAAATCTTCTGTCTATTATAAAAAAGGTCAGCTTAATGGTGAAGCAGTCTTCAATTACCAAAATGGCAATAAAAAATCTTTAGCTCTTTATAAGGAAGATATCCTGAACGGAGAAATGAAGTGGTGGAGTGAGACAGGAGTCTTAGACTCGCAAAAAGTCTATAAAGATGGGTTGCTGAAGGGTGAAGTTCTCATCAATTACGCAAACGGTAACGTTAAAAATAAAGCTCATTACAAAAATAATATCCTCCACGGAGAGAGAGAATGGGGGAATGAAGACGGCTCACTCGACTCACTGAAAGAGTACAAAAACGGTATCCAAAACGGGCCTGAGACCTATTGGTATCCTAATGGTCAGATGAAGTCCACTGTGAAGTACTCTCAGGGAAAAAAGACCGGCAAGATGACTATCTGGGATGAGGAAGGCAATCAGGTAGAACTTCGCGAGTATAAGGAAGGACAACTTGACGGAAAGCTATTGAAGTGGTATGCTAATGGTCAACTTTCTACAGAGGAGATGTACAAGGCCGGTCAGAAGCAAGGTACCTCAACCTATTGGTATGAGAATGGTAATCTATCCAGAGAAGATGAATACGAATCTGATCTCCTCCACGGCACTACAACTCTGTGGGCTGAGTATGGAGAAAAGACAAAAGAGCTGGAATATCGAAACGGCTTTCTGAATGGGAAGAGCATGGAGTTTTATGGCAAAGACCGTCTGTTTATTGAAACAGACTATGTAATAGATCTGAAGCACGGTGCCCGCGTTCAGTACGCTCCTTCGGGTCAAATGACACGCCATGAGCTCTTTTATGAAGATGAACCTGTCTCTTACATTTCCTGGTATCAAGAAGGAACTATCCGGGAAGTCCGTATCATTCAGGAAAACGAAACCGTTTGGCAGGCAAAATGGGATAAACAAAGACGTAGGCCCATTCCTGACAGGTGGAGAGAAAAAAGACGTATTGATAAAGAATGGCATCCCAACGGACGGATTGCAGTAGAGAGAGACATGGTTGGTGAGATAAAACACGGAGCAGAAATACAGTATGATAATGAAGGTACTATTCAACGGATAACATTATTCCTGGAAGATGAAATCGTTGCTCTTCTTGGATGGGACGCTGAAGGTCAAATAATGGCTGCAGAAATTTTTCGAGATGGTGAACGAATCTGGGCTATGGAAGAGTGAAGACTATTTGTATAGAGGTGAGGGCAACGGTAAATTCCCGCCAACTTAGGAGATAGTATGAATTGGGTAAATTTTGAACCGTATGTAGTACCGGTCGCAATTTTTGCTGCTGCAGTCGTTTTAGGCTGGCTGTTCAAGGTGGTAATCAGTCATCGACTGAGATCTCTGGTGTCGAAAACGAAGTGGAAGGGGGATGACGTAGTTATTAACGCATTCCAATCTTCAATACTTTTCTGGTTTGTTCTCGCTGGCTTACATCTTGCAATAGACAGGCTTCCCGACCAAGTTCCCTTGGACGTTTCAGCTATTGATACCATCCGGACAGTTATTCTCGTGTTGTTTATTTTATCACTTTCAGCAGCTCTATCCCGTGTAGCTGTGGGACTGATGGAAATGTATGCAGAGAGTACGGATGGCGCATTTCCGTCCACCAGTATGTTTACTAACCTTGCGAAAATTTTCATCATGACCATTGGTCTTCTGGTCATCTTTCAGACAGTGGGGATTTCGATCACGCCTGTCCTGACTGCTCTCGGTATTGGTGGTCTTGCCGTATCGTTGGCGCTGAAGGATACACTGTCGGATCTGTTCGCCGGACTCCATATCATCCTGTCCCGCAAGCTGAAACCCGGTGATTTGGTGGAACTGGAAAGTGGTCAGCGGGGAACAGTGGACAACATAACATGGAGGCAGACAACTCTCAGAGACAGGAGAAATAATCTGGTCGTAATCCCCAACGGTAAACTTTCAACAGCCATAATGACTAATTACGATGTACCTCTTAAAGACATGATTGTTCGTGTAAGCTGTGGAGTAGCTTATGATAGTGATCTAGAGAAAGTTGAACGGATTGTCAATGAAATTGCTCGTCAGGTTGCTGACTCAACAACCGGAGGAATACCTGAATCAGAAGTTGGGATGATCTTCACTAATTTTGGTGATTCGAGTATCGACTTCCGTGTTTCAATGAGAGCTAAAGACTATAGTGGGCAGTGGGCTGTTGCTCACGAATTCATCAAGCGGATCCATAAGCGGTTCAATGAAGAGGGGATTGAGATTCCGTTCCCAATTCGAACAGTCTACCAGAAAAATTGAACTTACTAGTCAATTGTTGAGATGTCTGTTCTAAGAATAAGGTAATATTTGGATCATAGACTTTTTCATCATTTAGCTGCTGTACTTCAGGCACTCCTGGTAACGTTTCTCTGGTCAACATCATTTATTATCATCAAATGGGGATTAGCAGAAATTCCCCCAATTACCTTTGCAGGATTACGTTACATTTTAGCATTCCTATGCTTTATTCCGTTTATATTGAAAAAGAAATATGCTGAAGAAATCAGAAACCTCTCTAAGAAGCAATGGAAGAAACTCACTTTATTAGGGTTGGTATTTTACACTTTCACACAAGGGACACAATTCCTGGGGTTGTCTTTACTCCCTGCAGTAAGCGTAAGCCTTATGCTCAATTTTACTCCTCTGATCGTCGCTATTATGGGAATCGCGTTTCTGAATGAAAAACCGACCCTAATGCAATGGTCAGGTGCAATTCTCTTCATAATGGGAATTATTTTCTACTTCCATCCTGTTTCTTTTTCAGGTAACCAAGGTATTGGTCTGGCTGTTATGACTGTTGGTGTATTGGCAAATTCGGGATCGTCAATTCTTGGACGGGACATAAACCGAAACAGAGACATTAGTCCGGTAGTCGTTACATTCGTCAGTATGGGAATTGGTGCACTATTACTTTTGATAATAGGTATCGCTATGAAAGGGGTCCCATCTATTAGCCCAAAGAATTGGATCTTCCTGTTTTGGCTGGCTGCTGTAAATACTGCTATTGCATTTACTTTGTGGAACCACACACTTCGCACACTTGCAGCATTTGAATCAAGTATAATCAATGGAACAATGTTAATTCAAATTGCAATACTGGCGTGGTTTTTTATTGATGAAAAGGTTACACTCCAGGAAGGTATAGGGATGGGAATTGCTGCTCTGGGTGCTACATTGGTTCAACTGAAAAGAAAAAATGCTAATAATTACAGGCTATTTATCTCCAATACCTCAGGCCCTCGAAAAGTAGGGTATCAGTAAGTTAATTCGAATGACTGCGATCCCAGGACGATTTTACCCATCTGATTAAATGTCAAAGCCGAAACGCGTCATAGGAGTCTTCGATGCTACCTTCATGGTAGTGGGGAATATGATTGGTTCTGGTATATTCGTTCTGTCGGGTTATGCAGCAGGTCCGGTCTCCGATGGTACATGGCTTATTCTAGCGTGGGTAGGCGGCGGCATCATGGCTCTCCTGGGTGCGTATAGTATTGCTGAGCTGGCTACGAGATTCCCCGATACCGGTGGTGATTTTCTATATCTTCACAGGGTTTATGGATCCTATCCGGCTTTCCTCTACGGGTGGATGAGTCTGTTAATCTTTGAGAGTGGATCGATCGCGGTGCTAGCTCTGTTTGGTGCCAAATATTTTTATGAACTGCCATTGATTGGAGCTGTGAACCTCTCTGAGCCGGTTATAGCTTCTGTTCTTGTCTTGATCTTCACTCTTGTACACTGTCTGAAAGTGATAGTAGGGTCTCGTTTCCAATCGATTCTCACTGTGCTGAAGATAGCCGGTCTGATGGCTCTGATTACGGTCTTGCTGGGATCTCCTGAAGCAGCCGCATTACCGACTAACGAGAGTCAATTATTGACAAAACCTGTAAGGGGATTTGCCAGAGCTCTCATCCCCATCTTCTTTGCTTATACCGGCTGGAATGTGGCAGGTTATGTAGCGGGAGAGATCAAGAACCCCCGGCGGACTCTTCCTGTTGCACTGATCGGCGGTACCGCAATTACTATTTTACTCTATATTCTGGTGGGTTGGGGCTTTCTCCGGTCTGTCGGATTAGAGGCTATGCGAGGAGAAGAACTGGTTCCATTAATGGCGCTTGATGCTGTAGGAAAAAGCAGCTGGAACCCCTTTTTGACTGTTCTTATCTTTGTGAGCGTGATCAGTTCACTGTCCATAACAATTCAGACAGCCGGAGCGAGAGTCATTCAGGCAATGGGTGATCATGGAGTTTTTTTCAGGGTTACGTCACGACTGAACCCGCGGTTTGGAACTCCCGTAAATGCTCTGTTAATCCAGGCGATATGGACCATCGCTCTGCTGTTCATCCTGGATGCTGAAACTCTAGTTGATACCACTGTGGTTGTTATGATCCTCTTCTCCGCCCTAACTATTTCTACACTCCTCAAGGTTCGTCCAATTCGTTACGTTCAGAAACTGAAAAAGAAGCTTCATTTTACGACACCCTTGTTTCCTCTTATACCTGTAGCGTACATTATCAGCGCTATTTTTGTGTCGCATGGTGTTGTTCAATACTATAGTGACCCTGCCGTAATCCAAGAGAAGGGCAGCTTACTTCCGCTGTGGGGCATATTCTTTGTGGTGGCGGGATCGGTCATCTACTTGATATGGAACCACATGTATAAAGAAGATTGAAGTGAAACTGAGGATTAAACCTTTTACTAAAAAGATAGCCAAGTTCTATCGTAACCATGGGCATTTTCATGATGGAGATGCCGGATTTGATCTATATGTTATCAGTGAAGTGAACTTCGGTCCTCGTGAAACAAAACCCATCCATCTGGGCGTAGCCTGCGAAACAGAAAACAATGCTCCCTATTTCCTGATTCCCCGCTCGAGCATCTCCAATACTCCACTGAGGATGAGCAATTCCATTGGTCTCATAGATGGCGGATACCGTGGTGAATTGACAGCTTTCTGCGATAACATCAGCGATGATCCTTACACTGTCAATGTTGGCCAACGGTTGTTTCAACTTGTGGCTATGGATGGTTCACCCATTAAGTTTACACTTGTAGAAAACCTCAGCGATACATCCCGGGGCGGCGGCGGTTTCGGCAGCACCGGCAGCTGAAGCCTCTCGATATTTATTTTCTTACCTATTCACCCTAATTCCGATACTGGAAGCGTATTATCAACACAACAGACTGTAATTTCTACAATTAGATTGATTATCGTGGCTATGTTCTAAAGATAAACTGATTTGCATACTGTTTAAACCACCTTGTTAAA
>CAZHRR010000060.1:0-14192 GCA_964534955.1 uncultured bacterium | reverse complement strand
GCATCCCTCTCTTTATCCGAAGGGCACAGCCTCCTTCGTAGATCCTGTGGATAAGAGAGGGACCGACCCGTCTCTACTATGTTACGCCGGGCAAGCCTGCCCGCCTGTCTGCTCTGTCGATACGACAGGCAGGAATGCTTCGTTCAGGCGGGGGGTGAGTTTAAAAAGATTGGATTTGTTGCTCAAAACGTTCTTGTTACATCAATGAAAATATTGTCACTCACAAGTGAATTAAGTTAATTAATCTAATTGCAATATTTACAGTCTGTTTTGTAGTTAAGACGCTTCCAATATCGGAATTGGGGAAGGCAGTCAGAAGAGATGTCTTATAAGGAGAATCCCATCAAGAAATGGTGTTTTTAAAAAGCTGTAGTGGTATCAAATCTTACATCAGGTTCTTAGCGAAGCGAACGTAGATTAGCCTGCGCCTCGTAGCGCAGCGTAGAGGTGTGGAGAGGGTAGGATTTCTCCTGACAAGGAGTCCCTTCGGGAGAACCCACTTTACCAAACTCCTTTTCGCTTGAGCTTGCTTCTTAACCAGAAACTTCCCACGCTTGAGGTAATACTCCCGCTTTTGTGCTTCACTACGGGTTCTGTATTCTTCGGTATATATGATCCTGTATGGTAAATGAGCCTTCGTTGCACGTACTTTACCACAGTTGTGGGTTTGGAGCCTTTCCTCTGGTTCCTTGGCATGTCCGATGTAGTGCCAATTATGAACCAAGCTCTTCAGAACATAAACATAATACATCGTGCGGAGAGGGTAGGATTCCCCGCCTGACCGCCTGACGGCAGTCAGTCGGGCAGGGAACCCTCATCACCTATTCCTGCCTTTTCTCTCAGAAACCTCCTGCCTGCTGCCGATTTCAAATACTTTTCCCGCTTCCTTGCTTCCTCTCGAGTACCTACTAATTCACTGTAAACTATCTGAAGGGGTCGATAATGTTTTGTAGCTTTTACTCTACCTCTGTTGTGTTTCTTCAGTCGTTCTACAGGATCTTTACTCATACCCTTGTAATAATAGCTTTTAGTTAAGCTGCTTAGTACATAAACCGACCATTTATTTCCCATAGCGGAGAGGGTAGGATTTGAACCCACGTTACCCGAAGGGTAAACCGCATTTCGAGTGCGGCGCATTCAGCCAGACTCTGCCACCTCTCCAATAATTCCGGTAGATTCAGTATTTCAAATTTACGCTTTAGCGTCTGCTTTTGAAAAAGTTAACAAGCAGAGAACTGCAATCGTTCTCCAGCACTCCGCCTTTGACTGCTGTTTTGTGGGAAAACCTGGGATCGGAACAGATTTGGTACAAAGAACCGCAGCATCCCTCCTGCTCGTCGTAGCATCCGAACAGTACCTTTTCCAGCCTGGAATTGATGATGGCACCGGCACACATTGCACACGGTTCTTTTGTCACATAAAGGGTACAATCCTTCAGCCGCCAGTCCCCCAGGAATGATGCTGCGGCAGTGATGGCAATAATCTCAGCGTGGGCAGTAGGATCGGAGAGCAGTTCAGTCTGATTATGCCCCCTGCCTATAACATGACTCCCCTTCAGGATGACTGCACCCACGGGTACTTCCATAGCATCGAACGCCCGCTCTGCCTCCCGAAGAGCAAGCCTCATCCATTTTTCGTGATCAGCCAAGTATGGGAAGATTGTTAAAGAGTCTCGCGCAAGGTCTCAAGCTGCTCTGCCAGCTCCCGACGTCCTTCGACAGTAGCTACGTTTGGGGAAAACGTCGCAGGATCCGACATCAACTGGTGGACTTTGGAGAGACTTTGGTCGAACTGTGATAGTGCAAAATAAGACGACCCCATCGTCCAGATGATGTGTCTTGAACTTAAATTTGTGTCCCGGGAAAACTTCCACGGAGCAGCGACTTGACTGGTTGCATAGGCCGAATCACCGGTCATGGCGAGGAAGATATTACCATAGTTAATCGTTTTTACATAATTGACGCTGTCTCCGCTAGCGTGATATGCCATCGTCAGTCCTGCGTAGATCTGCTGTCCCACATTGTGACCGTTCCCCATCAGGTTGATATCATCATCTGTTGTATCGGCAAGAACAAGGGCGAGACCAAATTCGAAATTGGAGATACTGGATTGGATTTCGCCCAGTTTACCGTATGTCCAGCCTAAACCGTTATAAGCATCCTTATAGACGGAATCTTCAAAGACTGCATCTGTGAACCAGAAATTCGAGTTTACATAATCCTTCGCAGCATACAGCTCCCATGCGTAATCACCCATGTGTGTCTGATCTGCCTCTACCCATTCCCTGCAGTTCCAGAACAGTATCAGTGATGCAAATAAAACGGTCAGTGTCGTTTTTCTTGCCATTTCGCTATTTCATCAGCATCATTTTCTTGGATGCGCTGAATCCTGCATTTGTCGTTAAACGGGAAATGTAGATACCGGAAGAGACAGGCACGCCGAATTTATCTGTACCGTTCCAGATGAATTCATGCCGTCCAATCTCTGCACGACCCTTAGCTATCCGGTACACCTCCTGCCCAAGGAGATTGTAGATGACAAAATTGATCTTCTGATCAGGTCCACCAAAGAAACCGATATCGTAAATAATGTGTGTTTGAGAATTGAACGGATTTGGATAATTCTGCTTAATCGAGGTGTGTTCCGGAACGAAAATTGTCTTGCGCCCAATCTTGAAGTATCCCATTTTTGAGGTCCACGCCATCAACATTCCATTCTGAGAAATTGAGGGCAGTTCCTGCCATATCTCCTCTTCACTCCTGATGTAGAGCGCCTGATCATCCTCTGCTAATGCGGTGTCTCCAGGGAGTGTAATCATCACCGGTTTATCAAAGCTCAGCAGCGGATGCCCTATTCGGTAGAGGCCTCCTAAATTCTCGTGTACCGGGAATAGCAATGAATCGACAATCATAAACGGCTGATCGTATGATACGGCTCCAGCGCCGCTGATAATCTGGAACTTCCCGTCAGCGCTTGAGGCAATCCATCCGGCGTTAGCACGCGCCAGCGCCAGCTCAGACGTCCTTGTGACAGTCGTATCCCCAACCTTGGCGTTACCGTACATGACAAAGTTGTAGGTCATAGTGGTATCAAAGCTGTGGTGTCCCACCCAGGTAAAGTCTCCTACCGTATCCAGCGCTACCTGCACTCCAGTCTGCTGGATAGTCAAAGATAGGTCCAGCGCCTTTTCAGCTGTATCTGTCACAATAAACTCGAAATATCGTGTGAACGTTGCGTTCTGCCCGATGGAGAGAGCCATTGACGGTCTGGGCACTCTCAAGACACGAAGCTTAAACTGAGTCGAATCGGAGAGTTCCTCATCACTTACTATGACAAGAACAACTGTTGAATCCACCCAGAACTGGTCAGGGATGAACGTAGCGAACGTATCGTTCAACGACACAACCATAGCGCTGGTATCCGGCAAAACCTGGAAGGTTACAACGGAGTCGTCAATATCAACGGCTCTGAGAGCTAAGGTAAGCGTGTCGTTCTCAGCCATGAGAGTATCCGGCATGAAGGCCAGCACAGGCGGGTCGTTCAATGGTGTGATTGTCACGGTGATGTTCGTACTGTCTGCAAGTCCGAGTGGATCTGCCGCCACAAAAATCACTTCCCTCCCATCTACGTAGTAGTTGGAATCGGCAACAAAGTAAGCAAATGCTGAACCGTTAACCGTATCGATATTCACCGCAAGCGTAGTATCTCCACCGGAACGGGAATACGACCCTTTCTTACCGAATACCGTAAACTCCTTTTTGATGCGCTTAGTGAGCACCCACCTCCGGATGATTCTCTCCAGTTTTGGTGTGCTGCCGGGACCGAAGAAGAAGTTCGGGTAGGATGGATAATTTGCGGAATCCGGCATGACCACGGCGATCCAGGTGAGTTCTGTAGTATCGTTATCCACGTCCACTACATACTGGTGGAGACTGAGTGTATCTCCATTAATGTCATCTTCCGCGAAGGTGATGTCGGGTATAAGCGATACTTGTGGAGTATCGTTAACTGAATTCACCGTCAACACAAACATAGTGGTGTCGGAGAGAGAGTCTTTATCAATCACCACAATTTCCAACGTATAGCTGCCTGTGTCAGCCTGGAGAGGTGTATTCCAGTCGATTTCTCCTGTTGAGCTGTCGAGATCTACGGAATATTTAAACCCCGTATCCGGTACGACATACATAGTATCCAGGAAGTAGGATAGGATCTCCCCTTCGAGCGTCGCTGTGTCGACATCTGTGGCGGTAATGGTGTAAAGGAACTGCACATCTTCGTCGACAGAAGTATCCGGTACGACGACAAGTATCGGGGCTGAATTGAATCGTGTGATCTTTGCAGACTGAAGCGTATCGGAGAGATTGCCTGCGAAGTCCGTCGCCCGGATGCTCGCCCGGTAGCTTGTGTTGTGCGTCAGTTGAAGCTGCACGCTGGCAAAAGTATCAAGGTCTACTGATGACGTCCAGTTCATGACCTGGTGCAGCGCCACAGAATCGAAATATCCCACCGCCCATTCATATTGCTCTATACCTGACTCTCCGGGAGGCACGTCATCTGCGAATCCCGTCCATGCGGCTGAAATAGAATCAGATGAGACGATATTTACAGAGTCATCAGCTGCCAATCCATCCGACGTCAGTTGTGCGAGAAGAGAATTAGGTGGAATCGTGTCCACTACAAGTGTATCTGTACTTACACTGCCCACACTGACATTTCCGGCAAGATCGTACAACTCAGCCCAAGTTAAGATTAACCTACCTTCTGCAAAGTCCTCAGGAATAAAAGCCGCTCGGATGGTGTTCTTCATCAGGTTAATTGTTTTGGGAATGGAAATATTGGAAATTGTTGATGGAGTACCAACATTAACTGAGTCCAAAGTACCCTGAATTACCATCCTCACTTGCATCTTCCCATCCGGCAGGGATTCGTCCTCTGAGTCCATGGGAGCAGTCACAGAAACGCTATCTGTCTTCTCATTGAACCACCCCTCTTTCGGCTGCCTACCCATAGGTGTTACCGTTCCTGTAGCAAACGGGGCAGGGGGAATGTTGTCAATTTCGAATACGTTCGTATCCACTACATCCTCAACAAGATTCCCGGCAAGGTCGTAGGCACTTAGTCTGACCGTCATGAAACCTGTAGAACTGGAGTCAGAAGGAAGGTCGAAACTGAAAGTCCAAGTAGTATCTTCGTTCAATGAGGTTGTGAAAAGCGTATCTTCAATAGAGTGATTAGATGTATCCGGAAAAACTATCGTCAACCCTGGTCTAACCTCATCCAAACCACTTGCTTTTTCGTTGAACGTAGCAGTTATCTGAACTTCGTCCCCGCCTTTACCCAGATTTGTCAGCGTGGGTTGGCTAATATTAGTATAGGTTAGTGAGCAAGTCGGTGCATCTACATCAATATACCAAGTTGTATCCAGAATCATGGTCATTCCAGCAACAGAATCTATTTGGTTCTCAGCTCGATCTTGTCCGGTGGGAATCACATCAACTGTTCCTGAGCTTGTTATGTTTGTATTAACTATAACAACATCCGACAGCCAGACCAGCATTTCTCCATTGAGAGTACTGTCAAGGAATATCTGTACAGTACCTCCTTGCTCAGGCCACGTTGTAACAATTGATGGAGTAGTTGGCACTATCTCGTTGAAGTAAGCTCTTACTTCTACAGTATCACCAGGCATGGCGGGATTCTTGGAATAAACCAATGAATCAACAATGGGGCCTGTAGTATCATACATCACAGAATCTGATATTGTCTGTATAGCAGCATTACCTGCAAAATCAAATCCATCAAACGTAGCTCGATACACAGACCCATCTGTTAAATCAGGTGCATTTACAGGCTCAAACGGATCATGCACCCCCGCCAACAGCTCCGTCCCTTCCAAGGTATCTATGTGGGTTACGGGATCTATTACACCACTTATCCACTGCCAGGTCACAGTCCCGGACTCAAGCTCCTCACTGAGGTTATAGGCAATTTCCTTATCATTGACAAACGAATTGCTGTCCGGCTCAACGCTTGCAAAAGTTGGATGTTCGTTGTCCACTTCAATAATATCAGAACTTGAGGAAGTAATAGGATTCCCGGCGTCATCAAGGGCTTCTATAACAACCGTTGCGAACCCGTCATTGGAATCAGGAATGGACGAAATCACAAATATCCACTCTGTGGAATCCGTACCGTTAACTTCCGTCATCGGAGACGACTCAAGTGTATCACCACCAGCCCACAATACCTCAAGCATCGGAGAGGGACGCATAGCTTCACTAAATACCACGGTGACTGAATCCACGTCCAATTCCTTCACTAAGGAGTCGGTGGACGTTGTAGAAAAAACAGATGGTGAGGTGTTATCAACAAGCAGTGTATCCCGGAAAAAAGTGCTGTCGGTAGATAAACTATTCGCTGCAAGATCTGTTGCATCTATTGTCACGGTGGCAATACCGTCGTTTCCCTCCGGTATCGTTGCACCGTAATTCCACTCCGTCGAATCGGAACCTGTTACCGGAATCATGTCTATGGGCCCATCTATAAATACGTCAGCATAGTCAATGGTTATCTGCGGTGTCGGCAGTGCTGGTTCGCTAAACGTCGCTGTAATAGTCACCGTGGAATCTGCCCGAGTAAGGTATGAAGAATACGTCAGCAGTGCTGAAGGAGGAGTTATATCATACGTTACACTATTCACAATAGTTGACCCGCTATTTCCAGCTGAATCCTGACTGGAAATAGTTAAAGTGTAAAGCACACCATCTACAAGCTGGGGATCAGCGGAGAGCGTATCGAGGGAGTGGTCACCAGTATCCAGTTCGGACGGTACGAGGTCCGCCTGAATGTCTCCAGGCATCCATGTGAAAGTACCTGAGAAGAGTCGCCCGGGATTATCGGCATGTTCGGTGATAATGTAAGCCACCTCCGTGAAGTTCACAAATGCTCCGGTATCGGGTGTAATTTGTGAAAAGACTGGTATTTGAGTATCAATGCGCAGAGCAGTGTCACCTGTGAGTGAATCAGGTAAAAAAAGTACATTCCCGGCTTTGTCATTACCTTCAACAGTTACGGTGATGATTCCATTAACTGTATCGGGCAGGTCTAGAGAATAAGTAAAAACCAAATCATTCCCCGTGGGTGTCATAGTGGTACTGGAAATATCATCTGTCGTTTCTGGTAAATCAATGCTTATAGTAGGCGTAGGCGTGAAGAAATCGGTCATTGTCGCTGTGATGAGTACGTCATTGTCACCGATTCCTACAAGTGAATCGGGGAAATAGCTGAGAGCACAGGCTGGTGCGTATGTATCAAGGACAATGAACTTATTGCCAGCTAAAGACTCATCAGCTCCAGTTTCCGGAAGAGTTGTATTTAAGTCATTTCCAGCCACATCAATGATCGTGCTTCCCTGAATGCTTAGGGCATCAGTCCCATTATAGTCAAGATCACCGGTGTTATCCCCTGCCAGGACAACATACTCAAAAACCAGTGTATCCGAACCTGATCCTGATATATATTCTGCGTTGTTATCTCCTACTCCGGAGGTATCAGTATCCAGTGACAGTATAGGCTCAGGTAAACCGGATACCGATACCTGCTCATCTGTGATAACATGAACCAGGATTGTATCATTCGCGTTGTAATAACCGTTTGGCGTAGGGGATGTAACTTTAGACACAGTAGGATCGGTCTCGTCAACAGTTAAAGTGGAATCGCTCATTGCCCCGAAGATGAAGTTCCCCGCCACATCCTGCAGCTTGGCTCGTACCTCTATCACAGCATCATCTACTAATCCTTCCAACGAGTCGATATTCACGGTGGAAGCGTTAATCGGTACGTTAATTTGTCTATCCTCCGCTAAGGTAACTATCCCATACTCCATATTACTTGATATATCGCCAATATCTCTCCAGTCGTTCACTCCAATGCGGGCTTGAGGCACTACTAAGCCGCCAAGTAAACTGCCGTCCAAGCCATCAATAGGCACCGTGATATTGGTACCATCATTAGTGCTGTTCCAATAGCGGTCAACCACCGTTGGGCCGGTAGCAACTACCTCTCCGACAGTAAACGCCCCGGGTGCAGTTTGATCCACAATCAAAGTTGTATCACTGGCGCTGAATACCTGACCGTTGCCGGCAAAGTCGGTAACAACAGCTGCAAAATAGACCGTATCACCGTCTGCAAACCCAAGATCGGTCTCAAAATCAGTGGCAAGCACTATGATAGTGTCGACAGTGTTCACATCTGTGATCGTAGAAAGAATACCGAAGTTGTCAACAGATCCATTCACACCCACCTGTCCCGTGAGCTGGATGGTGCCATTTACTAAACTTGCGTCATTATCCAACGGTACAGCAACTTTGACAGCAGTATTGTTGCTGTTCCAATATCCAACGTTTGTCGGATCGCCAACTGTTGTAACAGATCCTATTTGATCGGCAGTCGGGTAAATTCCGTCAATCGTCAGGCTAACATCATCTTCGATATCCTGACCAGCCGGAATAGAGAAGTCCGTGGTAGGATTTCCGGCAACATCCCGAAGCGTTCCTCCGCCAGTAACAGCAATACTGTCTACTGATAATGCAGCAGCCTCATCTCCTTCAGCTACTGTATAAGTACCGGTAATTTCATCTACTCCGGAAAAAGTACCGAAAGAAACGGAACTCCCTGAATTTAGATATACAACTACATTTCCAGCATTAAGAGTGACAGTTGAACTGAATCTGACTGTAATATCAATTTCAGCACCGATACCATAGGTACCTTCCAGTTTACTGGATGTCAGTTCTGATATGGTAGCTGCAGTAGTATCTATCACAAGCGTAGAGGTTGACTCGTTTCCTTCCGTACTGTTACCTGCAATATCTATCATAATGGCACTGATAGTAATTACACCGCCATTGTTAAAACTGGGGAGAGCTTTTACTTGAGATGAATCTGTGGACACAGTTTTGGTAGTACCAAGTTCCCCACCAGTTATATCATCAGATGTGCTGGCTGTGGAGAAATCGTTTGCATCTACTTTCCCAAGGAGCGTCACAGATCCACCCGATAGAGTATTGTCACTAGGTACCTCGATCTCAGCTTCAAGACCTGTATTAGTACTGTTCCAATAACCTGTCTGTTCGAATCCTCCAGTGGTAGTCACAATTCCAACTGTGAATTCAGCTGGATCGGTCAAATCAATCACAACTGTCGAATCCCAAGCAGTGTATTGTCTGCTGTTTCCAGCTTCGTCTGATACAGTGGCTGTGATGTTGATGCGGTTACCATCAGCCCAGTTAGTAATGTCGTCAAACTCAGCTTCCGTCGCCCTGTAGATATAACTCCCTGCGTTGATATCTCCAAACTGGATCGTATAGGCACTGCCAAAGGAGGTAAAACTGCCAGCACTCTCTATCTTACCTTTAAGCTGTATTGATCCACCAATTAGGGAGTTGTCAATAGATTGCAAAGCTACAGTCACATCAAGATTAGTATTGTCCTCATTCCAATAGCCTGGAACTACAGGATTTCCAACTGCCGTGACGGTGGTGATCCCTTGGTCAGACGGATAGATACCATCTATTTCGATAACTCTATCGTCACCTATATTACTCCCATCAGGAACGTCGAAATTAGTTGTGGGATTGCCAGCAACATCTTTAATCGTGCCTGTAGTAGAAATACCATCAACATTTAATGTATCACTGGCGTCACCTTCAGCCACCGTATATGTGAGTTCGACTGTAGACGAATTAGTGATACTGCTTACTATTATATCCGTATCCGAGGCATCAATATCTACAACCAGATTCCCCCCTGCCAGTGTCACATTTTCAGTGAATGTCACGGTTATAAAAATATCGTCGCCAATCTTTTTAAGTCCCTCGGCAGTGGAGGCAACATTGTCAACAGTTGCTAAAGTTGTATCAACCAAAAGGGAGACCGTAGATTCGTTGCCAGTAATACTATTCCCTGCAACGTCGGTAAGAATCGCTTTGAAAGTGATCTCTACACCGTCGTCGAAGCCAGCTAACCCTTCAATATCATCGTAACCATCTCCTTCGGCTACTGGGATCTGTACTATAATCTCACCATCTAATTCATGGCTGTCATTAATGGCGTTCTCGTGGTTTGTGCTGGTCTGCCCAATGTTAGACCAGTTATTAGATCCAATTAGAGCTTGAACAATGACGTTTCCGTCAATAATACTATCATCGTCAGGTAAAGAAACGGTTACATCTGTGCTAGTGTTGGTACTGTTCCAATAGTCTTCTTGTTCGGTTCCCCCAGTGGCAGATACAGATGAAATGGTAGGAGCTGAGGGAATGATACCATCAACTATTATCCCATGCGCATCATCCAGGTTTTGACCAACAATGCCAAAACCATCCATAGAATTGCCTGCAGCATCGGAAAGTGATCCACCTGATAATTCAATCAAAGAAACTGAAAGATCAGAGCTGACATCTCCGGATTGCACTGTATAAGTACCGGACGCAGAAGATGCACTGGAAATCGTAGTAATCGTAACTTGTCGATCGGTTGTTCCTGTTTCAAGCGTTATAAGCAGGTTTCCTCCGGATAGCGTAACTGCTTCACTAAAATTCACAGTAATGTTGATATCATCGTCAATATTATAGTAATCATCACCGGTTGTTGTTGTAACACTGCTGATAGTCGGAATGATGCCATCAACAACAATTGCACTCGCATCATCAAGGTTTTGACCTGCAGGGATACTATAATCTGATACCGCATTCGGATTATTTGTCACCACATCCTTCAAAGTTGCACCAGCTCCTAAAGAGATTGAGTTAACGGAAAGGTCTGCGGATGTATCATTTTCCTGTACAGTATAGGTTCCTGCCGCCGTAGTTGAATTAGAAAATGGGGATATAGTTACAGTCCTGTCATTATCTCCGGTTTCCAACAATACTTCCAAATTCCCACCGGCTAAGGTAACCGCTTCTGAAAATGTGATCGTAATATTAATGTTATCAGAGATATTATACGTAGCATCTGCGGTTGTGGATGAGACGCTGCTGATTGTTGGTCGGGTCGCCTCTACGATAATATCACTGGAGTTATTGATGTTCTGTCCTGGTGGTATATCAAAATCAGACAAAGAATTTCCAGCTGCATCCTTAAGCGTAGCTCCACCTGTCAGCGCAATGGAACTCACAGATAAATCGGAGCTAACATCTCCTTCTTGAACAGTATATGTTCCGGATGCAGAATTCGAACTACTGATACTCGAAATGGTTACAGTCCTGTCGGTAGTCCCTGTTTCAAGGGTAATAACCAAGTCACCACCGTTTAGGGTAACATCTTCAGCTCCTCCACCTGACCCATTAACAAAGTTGACAGTAACATTAATCTCAGAATCAATTCCGTAACTTCCATCAGCAGTGATAGAGGTTACACTCCCAATAGTAGGTGCTGTGGTTTCTATCACTATATCTTTAAGATCATCAATATTCTGACCTGCTGGAATATTAAAACTGGTTAAGGCATTTCCGGCAGCATCTGCAAGATTACCCCCACTTACAGAAATCTGCTGTACCTCTAAATCGGAAGATTCATCTCCGGATTGTACTGTATAGGTCCCGGAAACAGTCGAAGCGCTTGAAATATCCACCGCTGGTATAGTAACCGTTCTATCTGTTGTACCCGTCTCTAGAGTGATAATTAGATTTTCCCCCGATGTAAGAGTCACAGCTTCCGCACTTCCACCATCGCCATTGACAAAATTGACTGTAACGTTAATTTCTTCACCAGCAGAATAACTTCCATTTACAGAAGATGATGTGACACTTCCGATAGTTGGCCGTACTCCTTCAATAACTATCGCTTTAGCATCATCGATATTTTGCCCGGCAGGAATTGAGAAATCTGACATATCATTGCTTGCGGCATCCTCAAGGACACCCGAAAGCATTTCGATTGACTTTACAGATAAGTCGCCACTTACATCACCCTCTTGGACGGTATACGTACTTGATACACTTGTTGCACTGGATATATTACCGGAGGTTATAGTAACAGTTTGGTCAGTTGTTCCGGTTTCGAACGTAATTTGCATACTACCAGTAGCGGTCACAGCTTCGCTAAACGATACTGTAAATGGGATATCTTCACCAATTCCGTATGTACCATTATCTTTTGTTGTTGATACACCAGTGATTGTTGGAACTTCTGTGTCATAGTACTTTGAAGTGTATGTTCCTGACCAGGTATTTCCCGCAGCATCTCTGAGATTGAAATTCACACTATAGGTATTGTCATGGATAATATTCCCATTTGTTGTCTGATCAGTAAGAGTTACTGTACGCCAAGCCCCAGTCTGTTTTTCAGTGGATGATTGTGAACCAAGGGTATAGGTATGTTCTGTACCATTATCGGATCCGCTTGTCCCTGTAAATTTTACAGTGCTAGTCAAATTATCGCTTAAATCTTCGCTGTTTAAATAGTATTGAACTTGAAAAGTGTTGAAATTAGATCCTGGGTAACCCAGTGATGTGTAGACATCATTAACATCGTATTTGATATAAGAGTTACTCCCCTCAAAGGTTACATCCTCAGAGGTTGAACTGGAAGGTACGGGCAATGCATCTAGAATAACGACTTTTAGATCAAAATTGTCCTGATCAGGATTAGCGTTTGTCGCCGTCAAATGACTGTTCGTCGCAGTGATCGTTGCAGAGCCGCTACTAAATGCAACAGTTGACGGAGAGCTCATGTTGCTAAAACTGGAAGGTGTACTTCCGTCTTCTGCCCAAGCGATCTGTAAATAGATACCTCCACTTCCGTAAGTGTCAAGGTCGTTGGTCGTTACATTGTCTAAATCTACCTGGACAGATATAGTGTTAGTTTCGTTGAAATAACCGTCTATTTGAGTTCCGTTTGTTGTAGTAGTGACCGTGATGCTTCCAAACACTAAGTGTGGCAAGAATAGCACAGCGATAGAGATAAAGATGCTATTGATTTTGAATGTCCTTTTCAACACAAGTCTCTTTTCTAAGAATTTACTCTCCAGGAGTTCCCCATAAAGTGATGCGGATTACAGCGTGTACCCAATGGAAATGAACCCATCCAGCCAATTTGCGCTGGTGTCATCTGCTTTGAATCCTTCCGGCAGGTTGAAAGCCATGGTAGTTCGGATTCCGATACGAATATTGAATGCCGTAATATTAATGCCGAAGCTCTGGCTGGCCATTACCGCTGGAGAGGATCCCATAATTCCGCCACCCACTTGTACGGTGCTCGGTCCGGCCGGGAAACTTAGAACACCCATGGCACTAATCCCTTTGAACTCACCGCCTACCGGTAGATAGTTCTTAAAGGAAAACGTCCCCAATTCCGCTCCAATACGGAATTTTACTGGACCCACCTCCATAAGCATTGGTAAATCTACATTAACACGAAAGTCGATTTTGGAATTCCACGTCTCAAGAGTGTGATTAACATAACCAGGGGAAGCGGCTGTCAGCTGAACAGTGTACCCCTGTCGTTCGCCCTCTTCGGCAAACTCCAGGTCAGTCAGTTCATCTTCCTCCTCCTCTCCATATATGTACTCGTCCTCAATAAAGTCCGCAGTGTCTTCATCACCATAATAGAAATCTGCGGTATCTTCCTCATCGTAATAATACTCATCTTCGTAGTATTCACTCGTATCATCCTCGAAGTACTCAGTTGTATCTTCGTCAAAGTACTCCTCATCTTCCCAGAAGACACCCTCTTCTTCTGCATCCTCCTGCCCAAAGAGTGTAACCGGAGATGAAATCACAAAAATTGCAAAGAGCAGGAAAACACTATATAACAGATATGCTGGATTTTTTATGTTATTATCCAAAATGTACCCCCTTTACCGGGTTATGGCATAGATATTCATTTCTTACCTCGTTCGCCTTTGCAGTTGTAGGCATTTGGAATATAAGTTTCCGAAGATAAAGAAATCAATAACTGAGATAAGAACATGACAAAAAACATATTCACAGAAATTCCGGGATTAAATTCAATATAATCGACAAAATAAACACATACTTTTATATCGGGAAGCTACGGGTGCATATTTTGGTGATTGGTAACTTGTGAGTGGTATCTTGTGAAGTACTAATCACCACTCTACCAGTTACCAGTTACTTCCAAGGATCTCCATTGGAGGAAGAACCCCATCCGCCTTTAGGCGAACTGTAGCTACA
>CAZHRR010000059.1:0-14203 GCA_964534955.1 uncultured bacterium | reverse complement strand
ACTCGCAGAGGGAATACGACGTGTAAAGAATACGATGAAAGCTGAATCCGTTGATATAATGTCTCGGCCATAACCTGCCATGATATTTTGGGGGAACTCCAGTTTCCCCTATTCCTTGGTATAGTGATATAAATCTGGGTAAATTTCTTGACTCAGGGAGGAAAGAAAAATGACAGCTTCTGATGATAGAAAAACTTATCCAGACCTTAAACCATTTAACGGTGAGAAGGTCAAATACCCCGGAATTCCTACTACAGCCGACGGAGCAGGCAATATCGTCTGGGTAGAAACACACATATCCCAAGGAGCTGGTGCATACCCGATTACTTCTTCCACTACTATGGGCAGTGGTTATCAGGTAGCTGTGGCAAAAGGGATACCCAATCTCTGGGGCGAGCAGTTAGTATTCATCGAGCCGGAATCTGAGCATAGTTCAGCTTCAGTTTGTGAAGGATTTGCACTCTCAGGTGGACGGGTAACAAATTTTACTTCGGGACAGGGTCTCGTTCTCATGAAGGAAGTTCTGTACACTATCTCAGGAAAGAGACTTCCAGCCGTATTTCATATCGGTGCTCGAGCCCTCACATCCCATTCCTTGAACGTACATGCCGGGCATGATGATGTAATGGCCGTAGCAGACTGTGGCTGGGGAATGCTCTTCGGCAGGAATGCTCAGGAGGCAGGAGACTTGGCCCTCATCGCTCGCCGAGCTGCTGAAGATTCTTATACGCCTTTCTTTAATATTATTGACGGCTTCCTGACAACCCACACCATTCAGAATGTTCTGCTAAATGAGAAAAATCTGATGAAGGAGTTTGTAGGAGATCCTTATGAGAAACTGGTAAATCTCATGGATCCACATCATCCTGTCATGAGCGGTGTGGTACAGAACCAGGATAGTTACATGAAAGGGAAGATCGCCCAACGAACATATTATGATGAGGTGCTGCCCGTCTTGGAACGGACCATTGAAGAGTTCTACAATCTGACTGGCCGCAGCTATGGTTTGATTGAGACTTACCGGATGGAGGATGCCGAATATGCTATTGTAGGCATGGGATCGATGACAGAAACAGCTGAAACTGCTGTTGATCTGATGCGGGAGAGAGATGGTATCAAGGCAGGTGTAGTACATGTTACCTGCTTTCGCCCATTTCCTTCTAATCATCTTGTTACTTCATTAAAGAATGTGAAAGCTCTTTCTGTCGTTGAGAAGATGGATAATCCGCTGGCCGAATCAAATCCCTTAACCATGGAGGTGAAAGCAGTATTCTCTGATGCACTTAGTCAAGGCGAGATTTCTGCAATTCCAAGAGTATTTTCAGGTTCAGCCGGACTCGGTGGAAGGGATCTTAGGCCGGATGATTTTACTGCCGCTATCAAGAATATGTCTGATGGTGGAGAGAACAGGAAGTATTTCTGCTTAGGAATTGATCACGAATTGGCTCTTAAGCGAGATGGTGATACGGACGTTCGACCGGAAGGATCCTTTTCCATGCGTGGACATTCTGTCGGGGGTTACGGCTCAGTAACAACCAATAAAATCATCGCCACTATTATTGAAGACCTTTTTAAACTTCAAGTACAGGCATATCCTAAATATGGTTCGGAAAAAAAGGGTCTGCCTACTACCTATTTCTTGACCATCTCACCGGAAAAGGTTCGTACACACTGCGAGCTTAATCATGTGGATTTTGTTCCTATGAATGATGTAAACGCCTTTAATCTGGGCAACCCGCTGATGGGTCTAAGCCCTGGTGGAATCATTTTCATTCAGACGAGCAAGACCGATCCCGAGGATATATGTAGTAATATTCCGCGCTGGGCCAGGGAATTTATCCTTAAGAACAACATACAAATCTACGCATTGAATACAGTAGGGATTGCCAAGGAAGTATCATCCCGTCCTGATCTGGAGCAGCGAATGCAGGGGATTGTACTTTTGGGTATATTCCTTAAGGTGACACCCTTTAGAGAACATAGTGGAATATCTGATGAAGAGCTGATGAAAGGTGTTGAACGGTCCATAAGAAAGTATTTCGGAAAGAGAGGTGAGGAGGTAGTGCAGGATAACCTGCTTGCTGTACGTCGCGGGTATGAGGAAGTGTTTGAGATACCTCGCGAGTTTATAGGAACGGCTGCTCCTGAAGCAGCTGTGTAACTGGAGATTATCATGGCTATTAACAACGGACATACTTTTGAGAAAACGGCTTTCGATATCCTCGATGTGGCCGATTTTAACGAGCGTATTGTTGGAGCGTACAACGAAGGTAGAGCAGAGGAAGGTCTCTTTGCGGACGACTCCGCCGCTCGTAGTCTGATAGCTGCCGGCTCCGCTGCATATCGTGACTTCAGTTACATCGCCCCGGAGATTCCAGAGTTCGATGCTGAAAACTGTGTAGGATGTATGGAGTGTGTGGTAGAGTGCCCGGATACTGCAATCCTTGGGAAAGCTATTCCCGAATCGAAGCTCCAGGAAGAGCTGATTAAGACGAATGGTAATAGGGAGATCCTTGCCAGTAATTGGGCTGAAACGAACAAATATTTCAAGGGTGCCGAGAAGCGCGGTCTCGAGCCGGCTATGTTCGGGATATTCATCGACCCTACGAAGTGTAAAGGGTGCGGCGAATGTGTGGACGCCTGCGGAGACCACAACGCTCTTAAAATGATTTCCAAGGAAGATGGTACAATTCCGAAGTATCAGGAAGCATTTGATTTCTACAATCAGGTCGGTCCCACTCCTGATGACTATATACAGGAGAAGATACTTGCCGACATGATGCTGTCTGAGAATTCGCTTCTGTATGTGGGCGGAGCGGGAAGCTGCATGGGTTGTGGAGAAGCGACAACTATCAGGATGATGTTAGCTGCTACTGGATTTATTCACGGAGGTGAAAATGTTGCTATCGTCGCTTCCACTGGTTGTAATACAGTGTATGGTTCCACCTATCCTTATAATCCGTATCAGGTGCCGTGGGTCAACTCACTGTTTGAGAACAGCCCAGCCGTTTCCATGGGCATTCGCAGACGGTGGGATGCACTGGGTTGGCGGGACAAGAAGCTGTGGTGTCTTGGTGGCGATGGCTCCATACTCGATATCGGATTCCAGTCACTTTCTCGCATGCTCATGTCTGGTATGGATATCAATGTGATGATTCTGGACACGCAAGTTTACTCCAATACAGGCGGGCAGACATCAACAGCCTCCTACACTGGGCAGGAAGCCAAGATGTCAGCTTATGGCGAGGCACAACGAGGTAAAACAGAACGGAGAAAAGAGTTGGGCCAGATCGCCATGATGCATCCTGATGTTTTTGTGGCTCAAACTACCGCTGCCCATATAAACCATTTCTACAGGGCAATTATTGCAGCTAATGAATATCCAGGACCGTCCGTGGTGAATGTATATACAACCTGTCAGCCTGAGCACGGTGTGGCTGATGACATGGCTATGCATCACGCGAAACTTGCTGCTGATACCAGGGCGTTCCCAATCTTCATCTACGACCCGCGAAAAGGTGATTCCATTGCCAGTCGTTTGAATCTACAGGGCAATCCGGCCCAGAAAGAAGATTGGTATGCCAATCCCAAGACAGGGGAGGTAATGGATTTCATCACATTTGCCCGGTCTGAGGGGCGTTTCGGAAAACATTTCGATGCTGATGGCAATCCGTCTGAAGAATTGCTGAGTGCACAGGAAGATCGGTTGAAGAACTGGCATTTTCTTCAGGAATTGGCGGGAATTCGGAGGAATGGAAAGGATTAACCATGAACCGCTGGAGCGATATACATCAACTCATTCAGGGAGCAGACAGGATTCTGCTGAGTACTCATGTGAATCCTGACGGAGACGGATTAGGTTCCGAGGTGGCACTCTATTACTGGTTGAAAAAGCAGGGGAAAGACTGCCGGATTCTGAACCCTTCAGGATTGAATGACGAATATCAGCAGGTATTCGATTTCACAAAATTTGAAGAGTATGACCGGGCAGCTCACAAGGATTGGTTGATTAGTGTGGATCTGGCAATAATCTTCGATATTGGTGAGTTCAATCGTTTGCAGGAATTGGGAGAAGATATTAATGAACTCAATCTGACAACTGTCAGTATTGATCACCACCCTCATCGAAATCCCAACGGGTTTATGTATACGGTTCACGATCTTTCTGCCAGCGCTACGAGTTACCTAATATATGAGTACATGCTCTATGCAGCTGATCAGGCTGGAGAAGAGTTGACTCTCGGACGTGAAGAAGCTGAAGGACTGTATGTTGCACTTATGACAGATACGGGTTCATTTCACTACAGTAATACAACACCTGAAGCACACGAGATGGCTGGGAAACTTATAAGTCAAGGTGTAGAGCCTTACGAGCTTTATACTGCTATTTATGAATCCAGCCCTGTTGAGCGTCTGAGACTTCTTGGTGCCGCCTTAGAGACGATCAAAATAACTGCTGATGGCAAATTGGCGTGGTTCACTGTCACTCGAGATATGATGTGGAGAACGGGAGCAAAGTCGGAACACATTGGTGGTTTCACTGATATGGTGCGCTCCGTAAAAGGTGCAGAGTTGGCTCTTATGTTTCACGAGCAAGGCGATGAACGGTGTCGGATCAATTTTCGCTCTAAGGGAAAGGTCAAGATAAACTCCCTTGCCCGGAAACTGGGAGGCGGTGGGCACGAATTTGCTGCTGGCGCTACAATCCAGATATCGCTTGATGAAGCCATCAGTAAGATTGTTCCTCAGGTTGAGGCCGAGATTAAAGCTCAACTTGCTGAAATGAAATGAAGATAATCATTGCAAAAGATGCAGGTTATTGTTTTGGTGTACGGGATGCAGTAAATCTTGCTTACGAGAGTACCAGAGAAAACGGTAAGGTTTACATGTTAGGTACCATTGTACATAATGAGCGGGTTATACAGGACCTTACTGATGCAGGTACAATAGTGGTAATAAAGCTGAAGGATGTACCAGAAGGATCACCTATTTTATTCAGGGCTCACGGCACTGCTAATACAGTCTGGGATGAAGCAAAGAAACGGAGCATGAATATCATAGATGCCACCTGTCCTTTAGTCAGGGAAATCCACGATGAAGTTAGGAAGTTGGCTGATGAGAACCGCCAGATTATTATCATTGGTGACCATGGACATGATGAAGTTAGGGGTATTGCCAGTCAGGTAGAGGATGCAATTGTTATTGCGACTCCTAAAGAAGCCGAAGGACTAAAGAAGATAAAAACGGCGGGAGTTGTGAGCCAGTCTACTCAGACCATCGAAAATGTCCAGGATATTATCAATGTACTTATGACAAAAGTATTTGATCTGAGATTTGTAAATACTATTTGTTTCCCGACGAAACGGAATCAGGCCCAGATTAAGGAACTGTCTGACAAGTGTGACGTAATGATAATCATCGGTTCATTCACCAGCGCTAACTCAAAGCGACTTACGAAATTATCGAAGGGAGTCAATTCCAAAACTTATCAGGTTAATTCTGCGAATGAGTTGGATGAACACTGGTTTGACGGTTGTAAGACTGTAGGGATCTCCGCTGGAGCCTCAACACCTGATTACCTGATAGAGGAAGTAAGGAAGAGAATTGAATCGTTCGCTGAAGAACTTCTGGGGGTTTAGAGATATGGAAAAAGGAACATTTGAAGTGAAGGTTGGCTTGGCAGAAATGCTGAAGGGTAGCGTAATAATGGATGTTACTACTGCTGAGCAAGCCGCAATTGCAGAAGAGGCGGGAGCTGCTGCTGTCATGGCTCTGGAGAGAATTCCTGCTGATATTCGCGAACACGGCGGCATTGCCCGTATGTCTCAGCCTGCAATGATCAAGGAAATTCAGGAGATAGTATCTATCCCAGTGATGGCTAAATGTCGAATTGGACATTTCGCCGAAGCTCAGATCCTTGAAGCTGTTGGAGTTGATTTTATTGATGAGAGCGAGGTATTGACACCTGCGGATGAAGCCAATCACATCAATAAACATCCATTTAAAATTCCCTTCGTCTGTGGCTGCCGTGATCTGGGAGAAGCCCTCCGCAGGATTGGCGAAGGGGCCGCCATGATTCGCACTAAGGGCGAAGCCGGCAGTGGTAACATAGTGGAAGCAGTACGGCACATGAGAATGGTACAAAGCCAGATTAAGGAGTTGACATTTTTGTGCGAAGAAGAACTTATGGCCAAAGCGAAGGAAATTGGAGCTCCCTATTCGCTGGTGAAGCAGGTAGCCAAACTGGGTAAGCTCCCAGTACCGAATTTTGCTGCCGGTGGTATTGCAACACCGGCTGATGCTTCCCTGATGATGCAGCTTGGTGCTGAAAGTATTTTTGTAGGATCGGGTATCTTCAAGTCAGAAGACCCGCCGGCACGAGCCAAGGCTATCGTCTCTGCAGTTACTTATTGGGATGATCCAGAGAAACTGGCAGAAGTTTCATACGGTCTTAAAGAGGCGATGAAAGGCCTCGACATGTCGGAAATCCCTGAAGAGCAGCGGATGCAGGAGCGCGGTTGGTAGTGAGTACTATTGGAGTACTCAGTCTGCAGGGTGCTTATGAGAAACACCGTATTGCAGTTGAGCATTTGGGGGCAATTGTATGTTATGTGAGGTACCCGGGAGATCTCGATGGTTGTGATGGTCTTGTCATTCCCGGTGGTGAATCAACTACGATGTCGAAGCTGTTGGACGAGAGTGGACTTCGCCAAGCGGTGATAGACTTTTCTAAGGATAGATCAATTCTCGGGACGTGTGCCGGTATGATTCTCATGGCGAGAGATGCTGATGATGAAAAGGTAAATCCTCTTGGGCTTATAGATATGACAGTCTCCCGGAATTCCTATGGTCGACAAGTAGATTCTTTCACAACATCACTAGAGTTGAGTTTGAATGGTTCAACGGTTACATCCAAAGGTGTATTTATTAGAGCTCCGCGAATTACCTCAATCGGTCGAGATGTAGAGATTTTAGCCAGTGTGAAAGATGAGCCTGTAATGGTAAAGCAGGGACGGCATTTAGCGAGTTCATTTCATCCGGAGTTATCAGGCAATGATAATGTCCACCAATATTTCCTTAATTTGATTAGAGATCCGTTCTCAACGTAAATAAGATGGAAAAACTGAAAAAAATCCAATCACCTGCTGACCTTCGAGATTTTTCCACAGAAGAACTTCAAGAAATCTGTGATGAACTCAGGACGTACATTATGGAGGTTGTAGAGGAAAAGGGTGGGCATTTCGCTTCTCCTCTGGGAGTTGTAGATCTTACCGTAGCTCTACACAAAGTATTTAATACACCGGATGATAAGCTGATCTGGGATGTTGGGCATCAGGCATATGCACATAAGATAATAACCGGAAGGCGTGAATCATTTAGGACTTTGCGCCAAGATGGAGGAATCAGCGGATATCTCCGCCCGGAAGAAAGTGAGTACGACGTCTTTGGAGCTGGACACGCAAGCACTTCAATCTCTGCTGGTGTGGGAATTGCTCAAGCCAGAAAATTGAATGGTACTTCCGATCGAATTGTTTCGATCATCGGTGACGGTGCCATGACGGGCGGACTGGCCTACGAAGGGTTGAACAATGCTACACAGATAGATGGACAGTTCCTTATCATACTCAACGACAATCAGATGTCTATCTCGCCAACAGTTGGGGCGCTCTCGCATTATCTGACGAAAGTAGTCAGCACACCTTTATATAACCGTGTACGGGATGAAATCTGGAAACTCACTGGGAAACTTCCCAAAATCTCTGGAGCTGTCCGACGTTTTCTACACACACTTCAGGAGGGACTGAAGAGTTTCCTGGTTCCAGGTATTATCTTCGAGGAACTGGGTATTCGATATTTCGGTCCTATTGATGGAAACAATATGGATGAGCTGTTGGTAACACTGGAAAACCTCAGGGATTTTCCTCATCCGGCTGTGCTTCACGTCCTGACGAAAAAAGGAGCCGGCCATAAAGGAGCAGAAGAGGATTCTCTGAAGTGGTACAGCATGAGTGGAAAACCGTCAGACAATCATCAGGAAAATCCTTCCGCTCCGGACTACAGCGATGTCTTCGGGAAGATTGCATGTGAGATGGCTGAAGTGGATGAGAATGTCTGTGCGGTAGTAGCCGCAATGAGGGAAGGGACAGGACTTGTCTCGTTCCACGAACAATATCCTGACCGGTTTTTCGATTCTGGTATTGCAGAAGGGCATGCAGTAACCTCTGCAGCCGGGCTATCGGTCTCAGGAATGAAACCTTTGGTGGCTATTTATTCCACATTTTTACAACGGAGTTATGATATGGTGTTACACGATGTAGCGCTCCAGAATCTTCCAGTAATTTTTGCCCTGGACCGAGCCGGTGTCGTAGGACCTGATGGTCCCACACATCATGGTGTTTTTGACCTATCATTTCTGAAGACGATCCCGGGACTTACCATTGCTGCGCCGAAGAATGGGAATGAACTCCGGAACCTTCTTTTTACTGCTTTGGAAAAGTGTGATAGTCCTTTTGCTGTCCGCTATCCTAAAGCGTCGAGTATCGAGTTTGAAGAGAATGGTAAGCCGGAGATCATAGAAATTGGCAGTTGGGAAATAGTGCGACCGGGGAGCGGTCTAGCTGTACTTGCTGTAGGAAGCATGGTAGTAGAAACGGAAAAAGCTGCTTCTATTCTGAGTGGTGAATCTCAACCACAAATCGTGAACGCCCGCTTCGTTAAGCCGCTTGATGAAAAGCTCTTGCGGCAGATCTCGACTGAATTCGACGCCATTCTAACCATCGAAGAGGGAGCTCTTACTGGTGGTTTTGGTTCGTCAGTACTGTCATGGTTAAATGAGCACGGTTACAAAGGTCATTTCCAACAAATGGGTATTCCTGACGAGTTCGTTCAGCATGGCAGCAGAGAAACTCTTCTCAGCCAAATCCAACTTTCTGCAGAAGGTATCGCCCAGCGTGTACGGAGCATATTAATTGATGCCCGAGTTGAGGTAACAAACTAGCTTGTTCTGTTAACCAGTCGCTGGCAAAAAGATAATTATTAATGAGTGATAGAGTTGTGAATAGTATAGGAAAAAGGTTTGAACTCAAATAAGAAGAATTCCGGAGAGTTCGAAAAAAAGAAGCTACAGTGGCAGGAAGAAGCTGCTGGCTCCTCCATGCGAGATTACAGCTTCGACACAATAAGTGGCACCCCGGTAGAACCGCTTTACTATCCTGATGATGGGGACGATGAATATCTGGAGAAACTGGGCTTTCCTGGGCAGTACCCTTACACACGCGGTATCCACGCCAACATGTATCGCGGAAAGCTGTGGACCATGCGGCAATTTTCAGGCTTCGGCACTCCTGAGGAAACCAACGCCCGGTATCATTATCTGCTAAAACAAGGACAGACAGGTCTTTCTGTGGCATATGATATGCCGACTCTGATGGGGTACGATACAGACCATGAAATTTCCCGGGGAGAGGTGGGAAAGTGTGGTGTGAACGTTCAGAGTCTTTGGGATATGCAAACACTCTTCGATGGTATTGATCTTGGTGCGGTTAGTGTTTCGCAGACAATTAACGGTCCTGCCATCATCCTGCTTGCTTTCTATGTTGCGGCTGCAGAAAAGCAGGGTGTAAACCGGACCAATCTTCGCGGGACTTTGCAGAATGATATCCTGAAGGAGTTCATCGCTCAGAAGGAGTGGATATTTCCACCAAAACCTTCCATACGGATTATTACTGATATCATCGAATTCTGTACAAAAGAGCTGCCAAAGTTCAACACCATTTCTATTAGTGGGTACCATATTCGTGAAGCAGGCTCTACAGCTGCACAGGAATTAGCTTTCACTCTTCTGGACGGTTTCTGTTATGTAGAGCACGCCATCAAGCGGGGGATTGATGTGGATGAGTTTTCACCCCGGTTATCGTTCTTCTTCAACTCCCATCTCGATTTTTTCGAAGAGGTGGCAAAGTACAGGGCAGCCCGTCGGATCTGGGCTCGGCATATGAGAAAAAAATATGGTGCTAAGTCTGAACGGTCGTGGAAGATGAGGTTTCATACCCAGACTGCAGGTGCATCCCTTACTGCTCAGCAGCCGGAGATCAACATTGCCAGAACGGCATTTCAGGGGCTGGCGGCAGTCATGGGCGGAACACAATCACTGCATACAAATTCCATGGATGAAACGTTGGCGCTCCCATCTGAAAAAGCCGCGGAAATTGCTCTTCGTACTCAGCAGCTAATCGCCTATGAAACAGGTGTAGCTAATGTTGCTGATCCATTTGGGGGTTCATGGTATGTGGAATCGCTGACAAACAAAATTGAAGAAGAGGCGGAAGACTATTTCCTGAAAGTGGAAGAGATGGGAGGGGTAATTTCAGCAATAGAAGAAGGATTTTTCCAGAGAGAGATTGCCCGCTCTGCCTTCGAGTATGAAAAGAAAATCAATGAGAAAAGCCGTATTGTCGTAGGTGTCAACGATTTTGTCAAGGAGGACGAAGAAATTGAGATTCCTATCCTGGAGATAGGCAAAGAGGCGGAAGAGGCTCAGAATTCAGTTTTGGCTAAACTGCGGGAGGAGAGGGACTATCAGGAAGTGGTAGATACTTTGACAAATGTGGAGGAAGCTGCGTCATCAAAGCAGAATCTTATGCCACCTATAATTGAAGCAGCGCATGTCGGGGCTACCTTGGGTGAAATTGTCAAAGCGATGAAAAAAATATTTCGAGAATGGAGCGAAACACCCGTATTCTAACGGGTAAAATGTCAGGAGGAAAAACATGAAGAACAGCAAATTTGCCATTGTCATCGGAGCCATAGCACTGGTAATTGTGGTTTGGACGCTGACAGGATTTTCTGAGTATGAATTACCATACGTGACTGTCAAGGAGCTGAAAGAGGATAACCTGAGTCAGCCCGGTAAGCGGGTAAAGATGGGTGGTACAATCGTGGACGGAAGCCGGATAGAGACTGCAAGTGGGTGGCGCTTTGAGCTGGCTCAGGATGAACTGACTGTCCCTGTGCTTTACTCTCAGCTGACAGTTCCGGATATGTTTCACAACGATCATGTGGAGATTATCGTTGAGGGTATTTACGAAAAGGGGGAGTTTCAAGCGGACAATCTTTTGACTAAGTGTGCTTCCCGGTACGAAGGGGAACTGGAAGAGGAAATAATTGGTGGAGTAGTAACTGGTGAGTAGTGAGTGGTAGAGTGGCTGTTTGAGGATAAATTCGAATCAGATGACAAAGAGAATGATAGGGGTAAACCATTAACCAGTTTCAACTAACCACTAACTAAATCATGGCAATATACGGCGCAACACTCTTAAATCTAGCTTTTGGGCTCGCAGTTCTGACTCAAATAGTACTGTTTATTCATGTACGGCGGCGAGATGAACGCCTCTTTCATGTGGGACAACGGATGGCACTTGGTGTCTCATTGTTGGTGACTTTAGCTACTGCTACACTGACAGCCCTCCTCGTTAAAGGAGCTTTCGAAGTTGACTACGTTGCTCATTATACCAGCAGAGGGACGCCTCTCCTGTACAAATTTGCGGCAGTCTGGGCGGGTCAGGCCGGTTCACTTCTTTTTTGGGTATTTGTGCTATCCATTTATTCTGCTGTCGTCATTCTGCAGAATCAGCGGAAACGGTCAGATATGATGCCCCATGTGATTGCGGTTTTGACTGGCGTTCAGCTTTTCTTCCTGTTTATGGTGAATTTTTCGACCAATCCGTTTGCTCCTGTCAATGCGAGCTTTATACCTGCAGATGGAAACGGTTTAAATCCGCTTCTGCAAAACTTTGCCATGGCTTTGCATCCACCTACACTTTATTTGGGCTTTGTAGGATTTACAGTCCCATTTGCTTTTGCCATCGCTGCACTGGTTATTCGAAAAGTGGATGCCGCCTGGATTCGTGGCATTCGCCGCTGGACACTTTTTGCATGGTTGTGGCAGAGTATCGGCATCATACTGGGCGGATGGTGGGCTTACAACGAGTTGGGCTGGGGTGGTTACTGGGCTTGGGACCCGGTGGAAAATGCCTCATTTATGCCGTGGCTCACCGGTACAGCAGTTGTCCACAGCATCATCATCCAGGAAAAGAAGAACATGCTCAAAACGTGGAATATGATTCTGATAATCATCACGTTTGTACTGTGCATCTTCGGAACCTACATTACTCGAAGTGGTGCTGTCTCTTCTGTCCATGCCTTCACTGCGGATAGATTTGGTCAACTGTTTCTTGCCTTTGTTATAGTGCTGATTGCTATTAGCGGGTATCTTGTAATTAGCAGGTGGAAAGTGCTCAAGTCATCCAAACGAATGGAGTCGTTGCTCTCCCGGGAAAGTGGATTTCTTTTTAATAACGTGGTTTTCGTCAGCCTTTGCTTTACAGTGCTTTGGGGGACGTTATTTCCGCTTATTTCTCTCAAACTCATGGGAAGGGAGATTAGCGTCAGTATCCCGTATTACAACCAGATTGCTGTTCCGGTTGGATTGATACTGCTGACTCTGGCCGGTGTTGGACCGCTGCTTGCGTGGCGCAGAACATCTAAGGATAGTCTGATACGCAATTTTTCAATTCCATTGGTTTTAGGAATGTCAGCTATACTTATAATGTTTGTTATGGGATTCCGATCAATCTATCCCCTTATGACCGTCGGATTAAGCTTCTTTGTTCTGGGAACCATTTTCTTAGAATTTTTCCGTGGTATTCGGAGTCGAACAAAAAGGTTTAAGGAAAGTCCTCTGTCTGCACTGGTTACAATGATTTCCAAAAACCGCTCCAGATATGGCGGATATATCGTCCACCTGGGTATTGTGCTGATGTTTATCGGTTTTGTAGGAAAGGCTTTTGACTCTGAAGTTGAAGCGACTCTCTCCCGGGGAGAACAGGTGGAACTGGCTGACTATAAATTCATGCTTCAGGATGTAGTGAAGAGAGAGCGCACCAACCATTATGCTCTTGCAGCCACTCTGACTGTTGAGAAGGATAACAAAATTATAGACACGCTAAATCCTGAATACAGGATTTATTTCCCGGGATCGAATCAGGAACAACAGCATAGCGAACTCGATCTTCGAACAGGTATTATGGCTGACATCTACACAGTTTTCAGCGGGGCAGATCACAACCGCGGGTATGCTATCAAAATAATGATCAATCCGTTGGTATGGTGGGTCTGGTTCGGAGGATATCTTCTTGTGGCAGGAACAATTATCGCCATCTGGCCGAGAAAGAAAAAGGTGTAACATGTTTGCAGAAATCATGATTCTTGTGACGTTTGTTGTTCTGGTAACTTTTATCGTTCAGCCTCTTTTCGCTTCACGAGCAGTAGATATACCCGATATAGAAGACAATGAAATACTAAATCTCCAGCTCAGGAAGGAAATAATCTACCGGCAGATAAAGGAAGCTGAGATGGAGCGTGACATGGGCAACTTATCCGATGAAGATTATAATCGGACTAGACAGCAGTTAAAAGAAGAGGCGTCCCAGATTATTGATGTGTTAGAGCAGCAAAGGAAGAGATAGAAAGCCAGAGAATTACTATTTTGATAAAATGAGAATAGCCCAATAATTGCTAACTTAGTGACATGAAAACAAACCATAGAATTGTAATTGGTGATTCCAGGAAGATGGAATTGATCAGAACTGAAATCATAAAGTTAAGTGAAACGATCAGTTTCGATTATTTGGGTGCGACTTTTTGTAAAAGGATGATTACGACAAACACTACCGTTGGAACAACAATAACATGATTCTATCCATCATCTACACAAAATGTACAATATTACAATTTTAAGGTAAATAACATGGCATATGAAAGAGATTGTCACTGAAAGCATTATGAGAGTATCACCCTTATTTTTATTATTATGGATACTGAAAAAGCTACAGAACCAACAATAGAATTCTACACTTTTTGTAGAATTGCAAATTAGTACGAAATTGAAAAGGATGAAGAATGCAGGAAAGACTAGTTCAGTGGACATTATTGAATAATTTGGAATTTCTTTCAAATACTCTCGAATTCAATATAGCTAAAAAGAAAGGACAAGAAATCTCAACTGATTTTGGCAGGATTGATTTCATATTAGAAGATTATAATAGAAATCAACTTATTGTGGAATTAGAAACAACCTTAAATACAAAAAACAAACTGGATTATTGCTTCAACCAAGTTTTGAATTACAAAAATATTAGATTTT